>NZ_JAJSZC010000345.1:0-5633 GCF_036815105.1 Streptomyces sp. IBSBF 3136 | reverse complement strand
GCCCCCGCCCCGAGCCCCTGCGCTTCTTCGGCATCTCCTGGGTGGACCACGACCACGGGTACGCGGCCCGCCGAGCCGGCGTCGCGGCCGGGTCCCTCGTCGCGGCCGCCGCCTCCTGCCTGGTCCTGCGCTTCGCCTACGAGGGCATCCAGATCGCCGACAGCGGCGCCTTCGTGACCGTGCTGGTCGTCGCCATGTTCGCCATCTGCAGCGCGCTCGCCTTCCGCAACACCTGGGAGGGTTTCGGCAAGCGTCACGACCCCCAGCGCCAGGCCACCCTGCGCGGCCTCCTCGCCATCGGCTTCGTCGGCTCACTGCTCGCCTACTTCTTCCGCTCCCTCACCGAGGCCCCGGGCGAGAAACTGCACCGCGAGGAGTACGCCCGGGCCCGCGAGGAGTACGCCCGCCGCACCTCCCGCCGCACGGGCAACCCGTCGAGGAAGAAGCGCCGCGGCTGAGGCCCGATGGTGCACGACTCCCGTCGCGTCGACGCACCGGACGACACGAGGGAGTGGGCCCACGCCGACCGCGCGCCCGGCCCCCGCAGCCCAGGCCCCGATATCCACTGTCGCCGGTGCGTCCGGCCCCGCGACCATGGCCGTATGACACTGACGCAGCCGCCCTCCCACGCCGCCCGAGCCCGTTCCTTCGACGACGCCGCGGCCCAGTACGCCGCGAACCGGCCCTCCTACCCGCCCGCACTCCTCGACGCCGTCGAGGAACTGGCCGGCCGGCCGTTGTCAGGAGCCCGGGTCGTGGACGTCGGTGCCGGCACCGGGATCGCGACCGCACTGCTGCACGCCCGGGGCGCCGACGTCCTCGCGGTGGAGCCCGGCGCGGGCATGGCCGCCGAGTTCCGTCGCGCGCTGCCGCACGTCCCGGTCGTACGCGGCAGCGGCGACGCGCTCCCCGTCATCGACGGCCACGCCGACCTCCTCACCTACGCGCAGGCCTGGCACTGGACCGACACCGCCCGCTCGGTGCCGGAGGCGCTGCGCGTGCTGCGGCCCGGCGGCGCGCTGGCCCTGTGGTGGAACACCGACGCGCTCGACATCGAGTGGATCGCCGAGGCGGCCGACCGCAGCGGCCGGTTCTTCGGCGTGGACATCGCCGCCGAGAAGCGCAAGGCCGGGGACCGCTCCGAGCGCGCCGACCCGAGCGGCCGGCTCCGCTTCGCCCGCCGCGAGGTCCGCTGGAGCCGCCGGGTGCCGCTCGACACCCACCTCGCCAACCTCGGCAGCCACTCAGCCTTCCTGGTCACGGCCGAGGAGCGCAGGCGCGCGTTCCTGGAGGAGGAGCGCGGCCATCTGCTGAAGGTCTTCCCCGACGGCATCGTCGAGGAGACGTACGACGTGCTGCTGCTCGTCGCGACCAAGCCCTGACCCCTTCTTCCCTTCTCTCGTTCTCCCCCTCTCTTTCGTCCCCTTCCTCTGCGGCGGTCCGGTTCTTCGCGGGCCGCCGCTTTCGTGTGCCGCGCACCGGTGTCGCCATGCCCGGCCTCTTGACGGCGCGGCTCGCCGGGAACATTATTCATCGCATGATGAATTATGTGGCCGACCCACCCCACGCCACGGCACCCCACGCCGTCCACGCCGACGGCCTCACCGTCGTCCGCGGCGCCCGAACCGTCCTCCACCACCTCGGATTCACCGTCCCGCGCGGCCAGATCACCGGCCTGCTCGGCCCCTCCGGCTGTGGCAAGTCCACCCTCATGCGCTCCCTCGTCGGCACCCAGGCCAAGGTCACCGGCACCCTCGACGTCCTCGGCCGCCCCGCCGGCCACCCCGCCCTGCGCAGCCGCGTCGGCTACGTCACCCAGGCACCCTCCGTCTACGACGACCTGACCGTCCGCCAGAACCTCGACTACTTCGCCGCGATCCTCGAACCCCACCGCGCCCCGGCCGAACGCCGCCGCGACATCGAGCGCGTCCTCACCGAGGTCGACCTCACCAGCCGCGCCGACGCCCTCGCAGGGAACCTCTCCGGCGGCCAGCGCAGCCGCGTCTCCCTCGCCGTCGCCCTCCTCGGCAGCCCCGAACTGCTCGTCCTCGACGAACCCACCGTCGGCCTCGACCCCGTCCTGCGCCGCGACCTGTGGACCCTCTTCCACGACCTCGCCGCCCGGGGCGCCACCCTCCTCGTCTCCTCCCACGTCATGGACGAGGCCGAGCGCTGCCACCGCCTCCTCCTCATGCGCGACGGCCGGATCCTCGCTGACGACACCCCCGACGCCCTGCGCACCCGAACCGGCACCGACACCGTCGAAGCCGCCTTCCTCCGCCTCGTGGACGAAGCGGCCACCGCGGACCGCACCAAGGAGACGACCCGATGACCACGACCGCCCCCACCACCCAGGCGGCTCCCGCCCAGGCAGCCCCCACCCGCGCGCTGAACGCCGGCCGCACCACCGCCACCGCCGCGCGCGTGCTGCGTCAGCTCCGCCACGACCCGCGCACCATCGCGCTGTTGATCCTCGTCCCCTGCCTGATGCTGGTCCTGCTGCGCTACGTCTTCGACGCCAGCCCGCGCACCTTCGACAACATCGGCGCCTCACTGCTCGGCATCTTCCCGCTGATCACGATGTTCCTGGTGACCTCCATCGCCACCCTGCGCGAACGCACCTCGGGCACCCTCGAACGGCTGCTCGCCATGCCGCTGGGCAAGGCAGACCTCATCGCCGGCTACGCCCTCGCCTTCGGCGCCCTCGCCATCGTCCAGTCGGCCCTCGCCACCGGACTCTCGGTCTGGGTCCTCGGCCTGGACGTCACCGGCTCACCCTGGTTGCTGCTGCTCGTGGCGCTCCTCGACGCCCTGCTCGGCACGGCCCTCGGACTCTTCGTCTCGGCCTTCGCGGCCTCGGAATTCCAGGCGGTCCAGTTCATGCCCGCGGTGATCTTCCCCCAGCTCCTCCTGTGCGGCCTCTTCACACCCCGCTCCGACATGCACCCCGTCCTGGAGGCCGTCTCCGACGTCCTGCCCATGTCGTACGCCGTCGACGGAATGAACGAGGTCCTCCACCACACGGACATGACGGCGACCTTCGTCCGCGACATCCTGATCGTCGCCGGCTGCGCCCTGTTCGTCCTCGGCCTCGGGGCCGCGACCCTGCGTCGCCGCACCGCTTAGCGACCCGTCGGTGTTCCGCCTGCCGGACAACCACCCGGACCCCGTGGAGCCGGTGCGAGGATGACTCCATGAGCCAGAAAGTCGCAGTCCTCGGCACCGGCAAGATCGGCGAAGCCCTGCTCAGCGGAATGATTCGCGGTGGCTGGACCCCCGCCGACCTCCTGGTCACCGCCCGCCGTCCCGAACGCGCCGAAGAACTCCGCTCCCGCTACGGAGTCACCCCGGTCGGCAACGCCGAAGCGGCCAAGACCGCCGACACCCTGATCCTCACGGTCAAGCCGCAGGACATGGGCGCCCTCCTGGACGAACTGGCCCCGCACGTCCCCGCCGACCGACTGGTCATCAGCGGAGCCGCCGGCATTCCCACCTCCTTCTTCGAGGAGCGCCTCGCCGTGGGCACCCCGGTCGTCCGCGTCATGACGAACACCCCCGCCCTCGTCGACGAGGCCATGTCCGTCATCTCGGCCGGCAGCCACGCCACCGACGACCACGTCGCCACCGCCGAGGAGATCTTCGGCGCCGTCGGCAAGACCCTCCGGGTCCCCGAGAGCCAGCAGGACGCCTGCACCGCCCTGTCCGGCTCCGGACCGGCCTACTTCTTCTACCTGGTCGAGGCCATGACCGACGCGGGCATCCTGCTCGGCCTGCCGCGCGACAAGGCGCACGACCTCATCGTCCAGTCCGCCATCGGCGCCGCCGTGATGCTCCGCGACAGCGGCGAGCACCCGGTCAAGCTCCGTGAGAACGTCACCTCCCCGGCGGGCACGACGATCAACGCCATCCGCGAGCTGGAGAACCACGGAGTCCGCGCGGCCCTCATCGCCGCTCTGGAGGCCGCCCGCGACCGCAGCCGCGAACTCGCCTCCGGCAAGAAGGACTGACCCGACCGACGGCCCGGTGGGCGGCGGGTCACCCCGCCGCCCCGTGCCTAGCGAGCCGCGCTCGGCGCGGGCTCCGCCACGGGAGGCAGCAGCCCGATCGCCCGGTAGGCGGTGTCGACGGTCGGCCGGGCCGACGCCCGGGCCTTCTCCGCACCGATCCGCAACACCTCCTCCACGTAGGCGGGTTCCGCGCACAGCTCCCTGTGCCTGGTCTGCACGGGCCTGAGGACCTCCACGACCGCCTCCGCGGTGTCCTTCTTCAAAGCGCCGTACGAGTCGTAAACGGACGCCAGTGACTCAGGGTTCCCGCCCGTGCACGCAGCGAGAATGTCCAGCAGGTTGGCGACCCCCGGCCGGCCCTCGCGGTCGTACTCGACGTCCTGGCCGCTGTCGGTCACCGCCCGCATGACCTTCCTGCGCACCACGTCCGGCTCGTCCAGGAGGTAGACGATCCCCGGCCCCGAGTCGTCCGACTTCCCCATCTTCGAGGTCGGGTCCTGGAGGTTCATCACCCGTGCGGCCACCTCCGGACGGGTGGCTCTCGGCACCGTGAACGTGTGCCCGTACCGCTGGTTGAACCGCACCGCGAGATCGCGGGTCAGCTCCACGTGCTGCACCTGGTCGTCACCCACCGGCACCTCCTCCGCGCCGTAGGCCAGGATGTCCGCGGCCATCAGCACGGGATAGGTCAGCAGGGAGAGCCGCACGCTCCCACCACGCAGGCGCTCCCGCGCGGCCTTCTCCTTGTACTGGATCATGCGGCGCATCTCGCCGTCCGTCGCCACGCACTCCAGCAGGTACGACAGCCGTGTGTGCTCGTCGACGTGGCTCTGCAGGAACACCGTGCACAGCTCGGGGTCCAGTCCCGACGACAACAGCAGCGTGGTCGCCTGTCGGCTGAGCCGGCGCACCCGCGCCGGATCGTGGTCCACGGTGAGAGCGTGCAGGTCGACGACGCAGAACAGCGCGTCGGACCGGTGCTGGTCGACCTCCGTCCAGCGCCGCATGGCTCCCAGGTAGTTCCCCAGGGTCAGGTGCCCGGTCGGCTTGATCCCGCTGAAGACCCGCGTCATCTCTGCTTCTCCTCCTGGTCCAGGCCGCCGTCCCGGTCGGCCGGCTCCCGGAGTCCTGGAGGGAGATACGAGAACGGCCGCCGAGTCGGCGGCCGTCGAGTGCATACGTGAGTACGGCCGCCGTCAGGCGGCCCACCACTGCTGGGTGCACGTACGCGTAGTCATGTCCCCCAGCGTACGCCCGGGGAGGGGTCCCGGGCAGCGAGTTGACACACCCCGGGCTGATCCGTACTGTTCTCCGGGTTGTCCGACGTGAGCGCCGACTCCGGTCGGTCCCCGGACAGCCATTCCGCAGGTACCAGCCATTCATCGACGCTTCGGCGTCGGCTGTTCGGCGTGTGTATTTGCGAAATGAGGAATCCGTGTTCGAAAGGACGCGGCCCCGATTAGCTCGGGGCGCCGGAATCCGCTAAAGTCTCACTCGTCGGAACGGCCCAACAGCCCGGAAGACACCCCGCCGACCGGGAATCGGACGCCGAAAGGATCTGATAGAGTCGGAACCGCCGGAAAGGGAAACGCGAGAGCGGAAACCTGGAAAGCACCGAGGAAATCG
>NZ_JAJSZC010000344.1:0-5703 GCF_036815105.1 Streptomyces sp. IBSBF 3136 | reverse complement strand
CCCGAGCCCCGGCCAGGCTCCCCCGCCGCCACCGCCGCCCGGCCCGGGCTGGGGCGGCGCGCAGCCCGGCGGACCCGGCGGCTACGGAGGCGGCGCCCACGGCGGTCCTCCCGGAGGCCACGGCGGTTACGGCGCCCCCGGCGGCAACGGAGCCTGGGGCGGCTGGAACGGCGGCTGGGGCGGTCCCCCGCCCGCGGCCAAGCCCGGCGTCATCCCGCTGCGCCCGCTCGGCGTCGGCGAGATACTCGACGGCGCCGTCTCCACCATGCGCACCTACTGGCGCACGGTCCTCGGCATCTCCCTGACGGTCGCGGTCCTCACCCAGCTCAGCGTGCTCCTCCTGCAGGGCTTCGTCCTGAAGGACAGCGACACCACCCACGCCCTCGACAACCCCGACGCCTCCGCCGACGAGGTCCTGCGGGCCCTCGGCTCGCTCGCGGTCGGCGCCGGTGTCGTGGTGGTCGTCTCCGTCGTCGCCAGCATCATCGCGACCGCCCTGCTCACGACGGTCACCAGCCGCGCCGTCCTCGGCAGGCCGGTCAGCGCGGGCGAGGCCTGGCGGGACGCCCGGCCGCAGGTACCGAAGCTGTTCGGGCTGCTCTTCCTGCTGGGGCTCATCTCCTTCGGCGTGATGCTCGCCGGCGCACTGCCCGGCATCGTCTCCGCGATCGCCGGTGGCGGCGAAGGAGCGACCATCGCGCTGTTCGTCCTCGGCCTCCTCGCCGCCTCCGTCGTCCTGGTGTGGCTGACGGTCCGCTTCTCCCTGTCCTCGCCCGCGCTGATGCTGGAACGACAGGGCATCGTGAAGTCCATCGGCCGCTCCGCGAAGCTGGTGCGCGGCTCCTGGTGGCGCGTCCTCGGCATCCAGCTGCTCGCCGCGATCATCGCCAACATCGTCTCTTCGCTCGTGGTGATCCCCTTCACCCTCATCGCGGGCGCGGCAGGCGGCGGGGGCATGGTGGGCATCTTCGCCACCACCAGCAGCCAGACGCCCTCCTGGACCTTCCTGATCATCAGCGCCATCGGCTCGGTGATCGGGTCCATGCTCACGCTCCCGATCAACGCGGGCGTCACCGTGCTCCTCTACATCGACCAGCGCATCCGCCGCGAGGCACTCGACCTCGAACTGGCCCGCGCCGCCGGTGTCCAGGGCCCCACGGCAAGCACCCCCGGCCCCGTACCTGGGAGCTGATGCGGTGAGCCCGACGGGGGGAGTTCTCGGGGCCGCGCCGGTCCTGCCGGACAGCGCCGCGCCCACGGCCCTGCGCGGTCTGATGGGCGCGGCCCGCACCACCGTGCTCGCGGCCGCCGGCCCGGGCGGCGGACCGCCGGTGACCACTCCGCGCGATCCCGCACGGGAGGCGGCACGCCGCGAACTGGCCAAGCGGATGTACCACGAGAACGACCCCGGTCTGCTCCAGCGTGCCCTGAACGCCCTCTGGGACTGGATCGCCAGGCTGCTCGACCGGGCCGCCTCGGCGACCCCGGGCGGCACCCTCGGCCTGCTCGTCGTGGTCCTGTTCGTCGTCGCCGTCCTGGCCGCCCTGTGGTGGCGCCTGGGCACCCCGCGCCGCGAACCGGTCTCCTCGGCCACCCTGTTCGACGACCGCCCCCGCAGCGCCGCCGAACACCGCGCCGCCGCCGGGGCACACGCCGCCCAGGGCCACTGGAACCAGGCCGTCCAGGAACGCATGCGCGCCATCGTCCGCTCCCTGGAGGAACGGGCCCTGCTCGACGTACGACCCGGCCGCACCGCCGACGAGGCGGCCGCGGAGGCCGGCCGCGCCCTTCCCTCGCACACGGACCGGCTGCGCGCCGCCGCCCGGGAGTTCGACGACGTCACATACGGCGGACGCCGTGCGACCGAACCGTCGTACCAGCGCATCGCCGAACTCGACCGCGACCTGGAGCGCACCCGGCCGGCCCTCGCCCACAGCGCCACCAGCACGGCCCACCACACCAGCCAGGGGGCCGCCGAATGACCACCGGGGTCACGCCGCCCGCCACCCCCACGCCGCCGGCCGCAGCCACGGCACCGGCCACCTCCACGGCGCCCAGCGCCCGCCGGGTGTGGACCCGCACCCGGGGCATCGTCCTCGCCGTGGTGCTGATCCTGGTCGCGGCCGTCGCCATGGCCGCCGTCCGCTCCCAGACCCGGCACGGCGCCCTCGACCCCCGCTCCGCCGACCCCTACGGCAGCCGCGCCGTCGCCGCGCTCCTCGCCGACCGTGGGGTCTCCACGCGCGTGGTCACCTCCCTCGGCGCGGCACGCGCCGCCGCCGGACCCGACACCACCCTCCTCGTGGCCGTCCCCGACCTCCTCACCCACCGCCAGCAGACCAGGCTGCGCACCGCGACGGCCCACTCCGGCGGCCGCACCGTCCTCGTCGCCGCCGGCAGCTGGTCCGTCGAGGGGCTCGCCCCCGGGGTCACCGCGGACCCCGCCACCAGCTCCGGCACGACACTCCGGCCCGGCTGCGCCCTGCCCGAAGCCCGGCGCGCGGGCAGCGCCGACACCGGTGGCATCCGCTACACCACCACCCACGTCGACGCCGACTCCTGCTACCCCAGCCGGCGGCTCCCGACCCTGCTCCGCGTCCCGGCGACCTCCGGCGGCGGCGACACCGTCGTGCTCGGCGCGCCCGACATCCTCTACAACAAGCGGCTCGACCAGCAGGGCAACGCCTCGCTCGCCCTGCAGCTCCTCGGCTCCCGCCACCATCTGGTCTGGTACCTCCCCTCGCTCTCCGACACCCTCGCCACCGACGACGGCGAACAGAGAAGCTTCCTCGACCTGCTGCCCTCCGGCTGGCTCTGGGCCACCCTGCAGCTGTTCGTCGCCGCGGTACTCGCGGCCTTCTGGCGGGCACGCCGGTTCGGCCCCCTCGTGTCCGAAGGACTCCCCGTCGCGATCCGCGCCTCCGAGACCGCGGAAGGCCGCGCCCGCCTCTACCGCAAGGCCGACGCCCGAGACCGCGCGGCCGCCGCTCTTCGCTCCACCACCCGCACGCGCCTCGCCCCCCTCGTCGGCGTGCCCGTCGCCCAGGCGCACGCGCCCGAAGCCCTGCTCCCCGCCCTGTCCGCCCACCTCCACGGCGACGGACAGGCCCTGCACTCCCTGCTGTTCGGACCGCCGCCCGGCGACGACGCGGCCCTCACCGCGCTCACCGACCAACTCGACGCCCTCGAAAGAGAGGTACGCCGTCCATGATGGACCCGACCACTGACAACGCCGGGAACACCGGCGAAGCGGGCAGCGCCCGAGCCTCCCTGGAGGCCCTGCGCGCCGAGATCGCCAAAGCCGTGGTCGGCCAGGACCCCGCCGTGACCGGCCTCGTCGTCGCCCTCCTGTGCCGCGGCCACGTGCTCCTCGAAGGAGTCCCCGGCGTCGCCAAGACCCTGCTCGTCCGCTCGCTCGCCGCCGCGCTCGAACTCGACACCAAACGCGTGCAGTTCACCCCCGACCTGATGCCGAGCGACGTCACCGGCTCACTCGTCTACGACACCCGCAGCTCCGAGTTCTCCTTCCAGCCCGGCCCGGTCTTCACCAACCTGCTGCTGGCGGACGAGATCAACCGGACGCCGCCCAAGACCCAGTCCTCCCTCCTCGAAGCGATGGAGGAACGCCAGGTCACGGTCGACGGCACACCCCGCCCGCTGCCCGAGCCGTTCCTCGTCGCCGCGACCCAGAACCCGGTCGAGTACGAGGGCACCTACCCGCTGCCCGAGGCCCAACTCGACCGCTTCCTGCTCAAACTGACGATCCCTCTGCCGTCCCGTCAGGACGAGATCGACGTCCTCACCCGCCACGCCTCCGGCTTCAACCCGCGCGACCTGCACGCCGCCGGCGTACGCCCCGTCGCGGGACCGGCGGAACTGGAGGCCGCCCGCGTCGCGGTCGCCAAGACCCACGTCGACCGCGAGATCACCGCGTACGTCGTCGACATCTGCCGTGCCACCCGCGAGTCGCCCTCCCTCACCCTGGGCGTCTCCCCGCGCGGGGCCACGGCCCTCCTCGCGACCTCGCGTGCCTGGGCCTGGCTGACCGGCCGCGACTACGTCACCCCCGACGACGTGAAGGCACTCGCCCTGCCCACGCTCCGGCACCGCGTCCAACTGCGCCCGGAGGCGGAGATGGAAGGCGTGACGGCCGACTCCGTCATCAACGCCATCCTGGCCCACGTCCCGGTCCCCCGCTGATGGCGCTCACCGGACGCGCCGCCCTGGTCGCGGCCATCGGCTCCATCCCCGTCGGCGTCCTGGAACCCGGCTGGGCGGGCATCCTCGCGGTCAACGGCCCTCTGGCCCTGGCCTGTGCCTGCGACTTCGCCCTGGCGGCACCCGTACGGCGCCTCGTCCTGTCCCGCTCCGGTGACACCTCCATCCGCCTCGGCGAGACCGCCGAGGTCACGCTGACGATCACCAACCCGTCCAGGCGCCCGCTCCGGGCGCGGCTGCGGGACGCGTGGCCGCCGAGCAGCTGGCAGCCGGGTACCGAGGTCGAGGGTTCCCGGCACAGCGTCACCATCCCGGCCGGCGAACGCCGGCGTGTGACGACCCGGCTGCGGCCCACCCGCCGCGGCGACCGCCAGGCCGACCGCGTGACGATCCGCTCCTACGGTCCTCTCGGCCTCTTCTCCCGCCAGGGCGCCCACAAGGTGCCCTGGACGGTACGGGTGCTGCCGCCGTTCACCAGCCGCAAGCACCTGCCGTCCAAGCTCGCCCGGCTTCGCGAACTGGACGGTCGCACCAGCGTCCTGACCCGCGGCGAGGGCACCGAGTTCGACAGTCTGCGCGAGTACGTCCCCGGCGACGACACCCGCTCCATCGACTGGCGTGCCACCGCCCGCCAGTCCACGGTGGCCGTCCGCACCTGGCGCCCAGAACGCGACCGGCACATTCTGCTGGTCCTGGACACCGGCCGCACGTCCGCCGGCCGGGTGGGCGACGTCCCGCGCCTCGACGCGTCCCTGGACGCCGCGCTTCTCCTCGCGGCACTCGCGTCCCGCGCGGGCGACCGCGTGGACCTGCTGGCCTACGACCGCCGGGTCCGTGCTCTGGTGCAGGGCCGTTCCGCCGGCGATGTACTGCCGTCCCTGGTCACCGCGATGGCGACGCTGGAGCCGGAGCTGGTCGAGACCGACGCCCGTGGCCTCACGGCGACGGCCCTGCGCGCCGCTCCGCGAAGTTCTCTGATCGTGCTGCTCACCACGCTGGACGCGGCGCCCGTCGAGCAGGGCCTGCTGCCGGTGCTCCCGCAACTCACCCAGCGGCACACAGTTCTTGTCGCCTCGGTGGCCGACCCGCACATCGCGCGGATGGCGCAGGCGCGGGGCAACGTCGATGCCGTGTACGAGGCGGCCGCGGCGGCCCAGGCGCAGAGCGAGCGCCAACATACGGCCGAGCAGCTCCGTCGCCACGGGGTGACGGTGGTGGACGCGGCACCGGACGATCTGGCTCTCGCACTGGCTGATGCGTATCTCGCCCTCAAGGCAGCCGGCCGACTCTGATCCTCCATCGCCGTCCCCTCAGGGGACAACGAGGCAATGGACCCTGAACGCAGAAAACCCCCGCATCTTTCGATGCGGGGGTTTTCCCAAGAATTGTTCGGCGGTGTCCTACTCTCCCACAGGGTCCCCCCTGCAGTACCATCGGCGCTGTGAGGCTTAGCTTCCGGGTTCGGAATGTAACCGGGCGTTTCCC
>NZ_JAJSZC010000343.1:0-5802 GCF_036815105.1 Streptomyces sp. IBSBF 3136 | reverse complement strand
CCCCCGGCCGCCGAGGCCGCCGGCGCCCTCCCGGCCCCGGTGCCCGACCCCGACGACGGCGCCGCCCTGTTGCTGGACACCTTCTCGCCCGACGCGCCCGACCGGGTCGCCCGGCAGTGGACCCGAGAGTCCCGCCTCGGCACCCCCGAGACCGCGCTGTGGCTGTGCCGCGCCTACCTGCGCCGGGGCGAGCAGGGCGCGGCGGAGAGCTGGCTGGCCGAGGCCGCGACCCTGCTCGGCGAGCGGGCCGCCGGCCACGACTGGCGCATCGCCTGGCACCGCGGCGTACTGCATCTCAGCAGGGCGGAGGTCCGGCAGGCCGGCGACTGCTTCGAGGCCGTCCACCGGGCGCTGCCCGGCGAGTACGGGCCCAAGCTCGCCCTCGGCCACTGCGCCGAACACGGCGACGGGCCCGCGGACCGGGCGATGCCGTTCTACGAGGCCGTCTGGGCCCGCGACTTCGCCCACACCGCGGCCGCCTTCGGCCTGGCCCGGGGCCACCTGGCCGGCGGTGACCGGGACGCCGCCGTACGCGTCCTCGACGACGTCCCGGCCACCTCCCGCCACTACGACGCCGCACGCGTCGCGGCGGTCCGCATCCGCGCCGGCCTCCTGGCCGGCCGGGCCCCGTCGGCCGCCGACCTGCGGGACGCGGCACGGCGGCTGCCCGAACTGCACCTGGACGGCGGCGCCGCCGACGGCGAGTCGCGGGCCCGGCTGGTGGCCGAGGTCCGCGAGAACGTACTGCACTGCTTCCGAGGGAGCACCCGGCGCCCGGAGTTCCCCACCGGCGACCTGCTCGGGCCGGGTACCGAGGAGGCGCTGCGCACCCTCCTGGAGCAGTCCTTCCGGCACCTGGCCGCACAGGCCCGCACCGCCGACGAGCACGGCCGGCTGCTCGACCTGGCCCACGCCGTGCGGCCGATGACCACCTTCTGAGAACGCCGGACCGGGAAGCGAGGGGAGCGCGGCCGTGAGCACCGCCGAACACGCCGGAGACGTCGTCGTGACCCTCGAGGTCGGGCAGAACAAGGAACTGCCCGCCGCCCCGACCGCGCCCGGGCAGCCCCGTGACCGGGAGATGCACGCCATCCTGGAGATCGGGGTGACGCGCGAGGGCGGCCGCCCGGACCTCGTCACCGGCGCCGCCCACCGGCCCGGACCCGCCCTCGCCGAGGTGCTGATCGTCGACACCTCCCGCTCCATGCTGCACCCGGCCGCCAAACTGCGCGCCGCCAAGGAGGCCACGGCCGCAGCCCTGCGGCTGCTGCCGGAGGGAAGCGCGTTCGCCGTGCTCTCGGGCCGGTTCGCCGCCACCGTGGTGCACCCCGGGCCCGGCCACGAGGGCATGGCCGTCGCCGGGCCCGCGGAGCGCGCGGCCGCCGAACGCGCCGTACGGATCCTGGACGCGGACGGCGGCACCGCCATCGGCCACTGGCTCGACCTGGCCCGGCGGCTGCTGAGCGAGCAGACCGCGCCCGTCAAACACGTCCTGCTGCTCACCGACGGGCGCAACGAACACGACCACCGCGCCACCATGCCGCTCGACACCGCCCTGGACGCCTGCGACGGCCGGTTCGTCTGCGACGCCTGGGGCATCGGCGACGACTGGGACGCCGACCTGCTGCTGCGCATCACCCGCAGACTGCACGGCCGGGCCGGCGCGGTCCGCCGCGAAGCCGAACTCACCGGCGTCTACGAGACGTTGATGAACGGGCTGCTCGGCAAGGCGGTCCCCGAACTGCGCATCAGGCTCACCCCCACCCCCGGCACCGTGATCCGCCAGGTCAAGCAGGTCGTGCCCAGCGAGCAGGAACTCCCGCCCTTCGCGACGGAGCCGGGCGGACGCGGCACCGAGTACGTCACCCGGGCCTGGGGCGAGGAGACCCGGCACTTCCAGGTCGTCCTGACCGCCGACCCGACCGGCCGCGTGATCGGCGAGGACCTCCAGCTCGCCGCCGTCGAGGTGGTCGTACCCGACTTCGGGCGCACCGTGCGGCTGCCCGCGCCCCGGCCGGTGCTGGTCCACTGGACCGACAACCCGCTCGACGCCTCCCGGCGGCACCCCGGGATCCACCGCCACGAGCTGTACCAGCAGGCCAGCGCGGCCGTCGGACGGGCCTACCGGGCCTGGCTGCACCGCGCCGAGGGCAGGGCGGAGGCCGACCGCCGGCTCGCCCACGCGCTGGCCCTCGCCGAGGAACTCGGCGACGCCCACCTGCTGGGCGCGCTCGCCCGGATCGAGGCCGCCCCGGGCACCGGCCGGGTCCGCGACGGCCTGCGGGACGTCGACTGGCAGCACCTGATCCTCTCCAGCGCCATGACCACACCGCCGGAACCGCCGGCCGCCGGGCCGCCCCCGGCCGGACCGCCGGAACTGCCCGGCGCCGACGACCCCGTCCCCGCCGGGCCCGGCGGCCTCATCGAGTGCCCCGACTGCGGGTGGATGGGCCCCGCGGACTCGGTCTACTGCGGCGGCGACTGCGGACGGCCGCTGAGGAGGACGCCATGAGGAGGACCCGATGAGCGCCCGTCCGGGCAGCCGGGCCGGCGGCGGTGCGGGCGGGCGCGGGGGGGGGGGGGGGGGGGGGGGGGGGGGGGGGGGGGGGGGGGGGGGGGGGGGCCCCCCCCCCCCCCCCCCCCCCCCCCCCCCCCCCCCCCCCCCCCCCCCCCCCCGCGGCCCGCGCGACGGCGGGTCGCTGCCGCGCCCGCTCGCCCGGCTACTGGCCGCAGGGCGCCGCCCGCCCCCGCAAGGCAGCACGACCGCCCACGAACTGGCCGTGCGCCACCGGCTGCTGCTCGCCCTGAGCGCCGTGCTGACCCTCGCCCTCTTCCTGTCCTACGAGGGCGTGCACGGCGACGCCGACCCGCTGCGCACCTCCAGCGCACCCGCCGTCCTCGCCATCGACACCGCCCTCTACGCGCTCGGCGCGGCCCAGGCCGAGGCGACCGGGACACCGCCGTCCCTCAGCGAGTTCCAGAAGCAGATCTCGGTGGCCGCGCAGAGCATCTCGGTGGCCGCCGCCGACGACGCGGGCGGCCCGGCCGCCCGGCAGGCCGTGCAGACGGTCGCCGGACTGATCACCGGCTACTCCAACATGGTCCAGAAGGCTCAACTGGAGCCCGACGGAAGTCTGTTGCGGGACGCCTACCTCAGCTACGCGACCGGCATCCTGAAGGGCGACGACTCCGGCATCGAGGCCCGGCTCAGGGCGCTGCGCACCCGGCAGCTCGCGGCGGTGGAGCGGCAGACCTCCTTCGGGCCACTGCTGTGGCTCGGCTGGACCGCCTCCGCGCTGCTCGTCCTCGCCCTCGGCGCGGCCCTGGTGGAGACGCAGCTCTTCCTGCGCCACCGGTTCCGGCGCCGCTACAACCGCCACCTGCTCGCCGCCGGGGCGCTGCTGGCCGCCGGGTTCGCGACCCTGCTGCTGTTCACCGTCTGGACCCACCGGGGCATGGCGGACACCCGCGCCCTTCTCGACGGGGCGCCGCCCGGCCCCGCCATCCCCCGCGCGGGGCAGGACGCCGCCGCGCACCTGGCGCACACCGGATTCCGCGCGGCGGCCGCGGTGTGGATCGTGATAGGAGGCGTCCTGCTCATGGCACTGGCCGAGACCGGACTGCGGCAGCACATCAACGACTACCGGTTCAGGCCCCGGTGAGCGCCCCCGCCCCCGGCCCGGTCCCCGGTCCCGCGCCTGCCGCGCCCGGCGCCCGGCGCCGCCCGTCGCGCCGGCTGGTGCGCGTGGTCACCGTGGTGGCGAGCTGCCTGGCCGTGCTGGCCGCCGCCGTCGTGGTGGGCGTCCGCACGCTCGCGCGGGAACCGACCGTCACCCTGCTGGCCAACTGGACCGGCGAGGACGCCCGGCACCTGCGGGACTCGGTGATCGCCCCGTTCGAGCGGGCGCACCGGGTCCACGTCGACTACCAGGGCAGCTCCGCCGAGAGCCAGGTGCTCAGCGCCGACGTGGAGGCCGGCACGCCCCCGGACGTCGTGGTGCTCACCGGTCCGGGCGAACTCGCCGACTACGCACGCCGGGGCCAGCTCCACCCGGTCGAGGACCTCGTCCCCGAGGGCGCCTTTGGCACGTCCTGGGCCACCCGGCTGCGCGGGCACGTGTACTGGTTCCCGCTCAAGGCCGACGTCAAGAGCCTCGTCTGGTACCCAGGGGGCACCGCGGGACCGGAGCTGCGGCGGGCCGCCGGGCGGCCGGACCAGTGGTGCGTGGGCATGGGTTCCGGCGCCACCAGCGGCTGGCCCGGCACGGACTGGGTCGAGGACATCCTCCTCCAGCAGGCCGGCCCGCGGACCTACCAGCGGTGGGCACGCGGACTGCTGCCCTGGCAGTCCAGGGAGGTGGTACGGGCCTGGCGGACCTGGGGGCGGCTGGTCGGCGCCGGGCGCTCGCCCGAGCTGGTGGCACGGGCGCTCAAGACCGGCTACCAGGACGCCTCCAAGCTGCTCGCCGGGCACCCCCGGCAGTGCGCGCTGGAACACCAGGCGTCGTTCGTGCGCAGCTACCGGCCCTGGAAGGACGCGCACGGCGACTACCTGCCGTCGGCCGAGCTGATCCCCGGCGCCACGGCCCGGAACACCTGGGAGGTCTCCGGGGACCTCGTGGCCCTGCTGCACGACACCCCGCAGGCGCGGCAGCTGATCCGCCACCTCGCCTCCACCGAGGCGCAACGGGCCTGGAACGCGAAGGAGTCGGGGTTCTCCGTGGCCGCCGCGGCCCAGCCGGCCGCCGAACCCACCGGTTCCTGGCACCGCTCGCTGGCCCGCGAGCTGCTGGACCCCGCGGCGGTGCACTGCTTCGACGCCTCCGACGCCATGCCGCCCCCGGTCCGCGACGCCTTCACCCAGGCCACCATCGACTTCCTCGCCGACCCACGCCACCTGGACGCCCTGCTGGCGGACCTGGACAGCCTCAGCAGCAACGAGGAACTGACCTGGCTGCCATCGGTCTGCGACCGGGGCACCTGAGCCCTCCGGGCGCGCGGCGACGGCGGCCGGGTCCAGCCCCTGGGCACGCACGGGCTCAGCCCTGGTCGCCCCAAGGCGGCGTCAGGTCGCGTCCCTGGGCCCGGCCCGCCTCGGCGGCGGGCCGGCGGGTGGCCGGGTCGAGGGCGTTGTCGCCGATCGCCGTCCGGGACGCCTCGTCCGGCTCGACCACCCAGACCTCCGCACCCGCCGCGCGCAGCTCCGCCACGACCCGCTCGACCGGCCGCTCACTGGGGAACGGCTCGGTGGTGCCCATCGGGAGCAGGAGCACCACGCGGTCCGCGCCGGCCGCGTAGTCGGCGTTGGCCACGGAGCGCACACCGCCGTCGACGTAACGACGCCCGTCGACGGTGACCGGCGGCCACACGCCCGGCACGGCGCAGCTCGCCGCCACCGCGTCGATCAGCGGAACCCCCGAGTCCCTGGTGAAGACCCGTGCCTCACCCGTCCCGGCGTCCACGGCGACCACCTTCAGCGCGCGCTCGGGCCAGGTGTGGGAGGGCAGTCGCGACGCGATCACCGCCCGCCGCTCGGCCTCCGGCACGGTCCGCGCCTCCAGCGCCATTCGGCCCACCGCGCGCCGCAGCTCCGGCAGGGAGGAGGCGGCGGCGGCCGCGGCACCGAACTCCGCGGCCAACTTCTCCAGATCCAGCTCCGCCATGATCTCGGCGGGCTGCAGCGCGGGGTCCACCTGACGGGCGTACAGCTCATCGAGGCCCAGCCCGCTGCCCACCTGGGCGGCGACGGCCGCGCCCGCGGAGGTCCCGAGCAGCAGATCGGCCCCCGTCACGTCCCGCCCC
>NZ_JAJSZC010000342.1:0-5845 GCF_036815105.1 Streptomyces sp. IBSBF 3136 | reverse complement strand
ATCCACTTGTAGCCGGGACACGCCCCCCTGCCCCGGCTACAAGTGGATCGCCCTGTCCAACACCACGCTCGGGGTCCTGATCGCCACGATGGACGCCTCCATCGTGATCATCTCCCTGCCGGCGATCTTCCGCGGGATCGGCCTCGACCCGCTCGCCGCGGGCAACATCGGCTACCTGCTGTGGATGATCCTCGGGTACCTGCTGGTCTCGGCCGTGCTGGTGGTCGTCCTCGGCCGGCTCGGCGACATGTTCGGCCGCGTCCGCATCTACAACCTCGGGTTCCTGGTCTTCGCGTTCGCCTCCGTCGCCCTGTCCCTCGACCCGTTCCGGGCCGGCGCGGGCGCTCTGTGGCTGATCCTGTGGCGCGTCGTCCAGGCCTTCGGCGGCTCGATGCTCACCGCCAACTCGGCCGCGATCCTCACCGACGCCTTCCCGGCCCGGCAGCGCGGCACGGCGCTCGGCATCAACCAGATCACCGCGCTCGCCGGGCAGTTCCTCGGCCTGCTCGCCGGCGGTCTGCTCGCCGAGGTCGACTGGCGGGCGGTGTTCTGGGTGAGCGTCCCGGTCAGCGTGGCCGGTACCGTCTGGTCGTACCTCAGCCTGCGCGAGACCGCCGCCGCCGGGCGCGGCCGGGTCGACTGGCTCGGCAACGTCACCTTCGCCACGGGCGCCGGCATCCTGCTCGCCGGCATCACCTACGGCATCCAGCCCTACGGCGGCCACCCCACCGGCTGGACCAACCCGTGGGTGCTCTCCGGGCTGATCGGCGGAGTCCTCCTGCTGCTGGTGTTCTGCGTGGTGGAGACCCGGGTCGCCGAGCCCATGTTCCGGCTGTCCCTGTTCCGGGTGCGGGCCTTCGCCGCGGGCAACCTGGCCGCCCTGCTCACCGCGATCGCCCGCGGCGGTCTGCAGTTCATGCTCATCATCTGGCTGCAGGGCATCTGGCTGCCGCTGCACGGCTACGACTTCGAGGACACCCCGCTGTGGGCCGGCGTCTTCATGCTGCCGCTGACCCTCGGCTTCCTGATAGCGGGGCCGGTCTCCGGCTATCTCTCCGACCGGTTCGGCGCCCGCCTGTTCTCCACGGCCGGCCTGATCGTGGTCGCCGGCTCCTTCCTCGGCCTGCTGGCACTGCCCGTGGACTTCGCCTACGGTCCGTTCGCCGGGCTGCTCTTCCTCAACGGCCTCGGCCAGGGCATGTTCTCCTCGCCGAACACCTCGTCGGTCATGGGCAGCGTCCCGCCCCGCTACCGGGGCGTCGCCTCCGGGATGCGGGCCACCTTCCAGAACTCGGGCACCGCCCTGTCCATCGGCGTCTTCTTCTCGCTGATGGTCTCCGGGCTCGCGGCCACCCTGCCGGCCACGCTCAGCAGCGGTCTGACGGCCCACGGCGTGCCCCCGGCCACCGCCCACGAGGTGGCCTCGCTGCCCCCGGTCAGTACCCTCTTCGCGACCTTCCTCGGCAACAACCCCATCGCCCACCTGCTCGGCACCGGCGGCACGCTCGACCATTTGACCGCGCCCCAGCGCGCCACCCTGACCGGCCACACGTTCTTCCCGCGGCTGGTGTCCGGCCCCTTCCACCACGGGCTGACCATCGTCTTCGGCGTCGCCGCCGGCATGGCGCTGGTCTCGGCTCTCGCCTCCGCCCTGCGCGGCGGCCACGAGCGGGCCGACGACGACACCGCGAAGGACGCTCCCCGGAGTTACGCCCGCAAGGGATAGGGATGCGGTCCGCCGCCGGTCAGCGTTCGCTGCGGCGGCGGAGGACGTGGCGGGTGACGAAGGCCGCGCACAGCACGCCGAGCGCCATGAGCACGTAGACCTGGTAGCGGCTGATCTCGTCGTAGACGGTCGTGATGTGGCTGCCCACGAGGTAGGACAGGGTGGTCCAGAGGCCGACCCACAGGGCCGCGCCGAGGGCGTTGAAGAGGAGGAAGCGGCGCCAGGGCATGCCCGTGGTGCCCGCGATGATGCCGTTGGCCTGGCGCAGCCCCTTGATGAACCGGGCCACCGTGACGATCTTGCCGCCGTGCCGGCGGAAGAACTCCTCGGCCGCCTGGAAGCGCTTCGGGGTCAGGAAGACGTAGCGCCCCCAGCGGTGCACGAAGGCGCGTCCGCCGCTGCGGCCGATGAGGTAGCCGATGTTGTCCCCGAGCACGGCCGCGACGAAGGCGATGGCCGCCACGGCGACGATGTTCAGCCGGCCCGCGCCGGCGAAGACGCCCGCGGCGAGCAGGATCGTCTCGCCCGGCGCCGGCACGCCGAAGTCCTCCACGAGGACGATGGCACCCACCGCCCAGTAGCCGTAGTGGTCGAGCAGCGGCGCCAGGTGGGCCAGGGGACCCGGCAGGGGAGGGGCCATGCCCCCCACCGTACGTCCCGCAGGCGCCGGCCCCGCCGGGGGCGGCGCGGCGAGAGTGCGTGCCAGGCGTCGGGGGGCAGGCCCGACTTCGCGGACACCCCCTAGCGGGACGGGCCCGTGCCGAACCCGTCGTCGCCCCAGGTGTCGGGCTGACAGGTACGGCAGAGCTCGTGTGTCCCGTCGCGGGTGACGACGGTGCCCCAGCCCAGGCAGTGCTCACAGTCGCGGGCCAGGGTCAGATTGGGGTGAGGCGGCAGACAGGGGCTGTGGTGGGCTCCGTAAGCCATGCGGTGAGCGGCTCCTTGAGGGCACGGGGTCGCGGTCCGAATGACTCCATTATGTCTGACTTTTTCTTTATGTCTATAGCTGATGTCACTCGGTGCCAGTGGTCACCCGAGGGTGCCGAGGCGCGCGTCCCGCCACAGGTCCACGCCTCCGTCGGTGGCGTACGTGTCGATCTCGGCCAGTTCCTCGGCGGTGAAGTCGAGGTTCTCCAGCGCGGCCACGTTCTGCTCCAGCTGCTCCGTGCGGGAGGCGCCGATGACCAGGGAGGTGACCCGCTCGTCCCGCAGCGCCCAGGCCAGCGCCAGCTGGGCCAGCGTCTGCCCGCGCCGGGCGGCGATGTCGTTCAGCGAGCGCAGTCGCCGCCGCATGTCCTCGGTCAGCCAGGCCGGGTCGAACGACTTGCCCTGCGCGGCCCGCGAGTCCTGCGGCATGCCCTCCAGGTAGCGGCCGGTCAGCAGGCCCTGCGCCAGCGCGGTGAACCCGATGACACCGAAGCCCTCCTCCTGAGCCGCGTCGAGCAGGCCGTCCGTCTCGACCCAGCGGTTGAGCATGCTGTACGACGGCTGGTGGATGAGCAGCGGAGTGCCGAGGTCGCGCAGGATCGCGGCCGCCTGCCGGCTGCGCTCGGCGTCGTAGGAGGAGATCCCGACGTAGAGGGCCTTCCCCTGCCGGACGGCGGTGTCGAGCGCGCCCATCGTCTCCTCCAGGGGCGTGCTCGCGTCCAGCCGGTGGGAGTAGAAGATGTCCACGTAGTCGAGCCCCGTGCGGCGCAGGGACTGGTCCAGCGAGGCCAGGACGTACTTGCGGGAGCCGCCGCCCTGGCCGTAGGGACCGGGCCACATGTCCCAGCCCGCCTTGGTGGAGATCACCAGCTCGTCCCGGTACGGGGCGAGGTCCTGCCGGAGCAGCCGGCCGAAGTTGATCTCGGCGGAGCCGTAGGGCGGGCCGTAGTTGTTGGCCAGGTCGTGGTGGGTGATCCCGAGGTCGAAGGCGCGCAGGGCGATCTCGCGCTGGGTCTCGAAGGGGCGGTCGTCGCCGAAGTTGTGCCAGTAGCCCAGGGACAGGAGCGGAAGGTCAAGTCCCGAGCGGCCGGTGCGCCGGTAGCGCATGGCGCCGTCGTAGCGAGCGGGGTCCGCGACGTGGTTCATCGGGTCGTCTCCGGGTGGTGCTGTAGTCGGTGCCCGACGGGTGCGAAGGGCCCCGTCCACCCTGCGCCCGCCCGATTCGTAAGTCCAACCGATGGTCCTCATGGCATTGATCGGCGCCGTTTCTGAATCGAGCGGCCGGGGCACTCGGATGGCCCGTGCAATGCGTTGCTGGTGTGACAGGTGTGAATACGGGCAGGCGCAGGAGCACGCCGCGCAGCGCCCGTCGAACGGGCGGTGACGGGGCGGGTGCGCAGGGAGTGCGCGGCAATGGCCTCGACGAGAGGAGAGCCCGTGGGTACGGCGACGCCCGGACGAGAAGCCCGCGACGGTGAGCGGCCGAGGGCGCCCGAGGCCGTGGCTGAGCTGCCGCGGCAGGTCCGCGAGGAGCTGGGACGCAGGCTGCGCCGCAACCGGCGGGCCTTCGGCGAGGAAGACGTCCAGGTCGTGGAGCCCCCGCTGCTCAGGCGGGCCGTGGGTGCCTCCGCGCTCGGCAACTGCATGGAGTGGTTCGACTTCGGCGTCTACAGCTACCTCGCCGCCACCATCGGCAAGGTGTTCTTCCCCGGCGCCTCCCCGGCCGCCCAGGTGATCTCCTCCTTCGCCACGTTCGCCGCCGCCTTCGTCGTACGGCCGCTCGGCGGGCTGGTCTTCGGCCCGCTCGGCGACCGGATCGGCCGGCAGAAGGTGCTCGCGACCACCATGATCATGATGGCCGTGGGGACGTTCGCGATCGGGATCATCCCCGGCTACGCCACCATCGGCATCGCCGCGCCCGTCCTGCTCCTGCTGGCCCGCATGGTCCAGGGCTTCTCGACCGGCGGCGAGTACGGCGGGGCCACCACCTTCGTGGCCGAGTACTCCCCGGACCGCAGGCGCGGGTTCCTCTCCAGTTGGCTCGACTTCGGCACCTTCGTCGGATACGCCCTCGGCTCGGCGCTGGTCACCGTGCTGAACCTGTTGCTGACGGACGCGCAGATGCTCTCCTGGGGCTGGCGCGTCCCGTTCCTGATCGCCGGGCCGCTCGGCGTGATCGGCCTGTACATGCGGCTCAAGCTGGAGGAGTCGCCCGCCTTCCAGCAGCAACTCGACGAGCACGAGAAGGGCCTGGCGCAGGAGTCGGCCGGCAGCGAGTTCAAGGACATCATCCGCAACCACTGGCCGGCGCTGCTGGTCTGCATGGGCCTGGTGCTGCTGTACAACGTCACCAACTACATGGTCACCGGATACCTGCCGACCTATCAGACCGAGACGCTCCACCGCTCCAGCGGCTCCGCGGACGTCCTGGTGCTGACCGGCATGGTGTGGATCGTCGTGCTGATCACCTTCCTGGGCCGGCTCAGCGACCGGGTCGGCCGGCGGCCCGTCTACGCGGTCGCCGCGGCCGCGATGATCGTCCTGGCCGTCCCGTCGTTCCTGCTGATCAAGGCGGACGGGACCTGGCCGCCGATCCTCGGGGTGCTGCTGCTGTCCACCCTGCTGGCCTGCTTCGCCGCGCCCAGCGCGGCCACCCTGCCGGCCCTGTTCCCGACGGCGGTGCGCTACGCGGCCATGGGCATCGGCTTCAACATCGCCGTGGCCGCGTTCGGCGGCACCACTCCGCTGGTCACCGCCGCGCTGGTCGACGCCACCGGTGACGACCTGATGCCCGCCTACTACCTGATGCTGGCCGGCGCCATCGGCCTGCTGGCCGTGCGGTTCCTGCCGGAGAGTGCCCAGGTGCCGCTCAAGGGCTCGCAGCCGATGGTCGGTTCGCGGGAGGAGCGGCGGGAGCTGATCACGACGTCGAAGGAGCTGTACGCCTACGCGCGGCAGCGGTCCGGGGCGCCTCGCGGGTGACGCACCGAACGCCCCCACAGGACGGGTGACCTGAGGGGCGCGGCCCCCACCGCGGCGCACGACGCCCGGTGGGGGCCGCACTGTTCGATCCTACGAACTTCACGCGGACGGGTTACCGGACCATCCCGGTGTTTGGTAGGAAACTTTCCTATCAGTGCTTCCCGTAAGTGCGGTACGGACCAACCCCCCACCCCTGACCCCCCTTTGGAG
>NZ_JAJSZC010000341.1:0-5851 GCF_036815105.1 Streptomyces sp. IBSBF 3136 | reverse complement strand
CCGGTAGGCGGGGTGCCGCCGCCCGGCGCGGCCTGCCGCGGCCGGGTCCGTCTGGGCAGCGCCGGTGCCGGGGAGGTCTCGTCCGGGTCGTCGGCCCCCGCGGCGGCGGTGCGCTCGTCGACGCGGTCGGCGAGTCCGGTGCGGCGGGCCGGCTCGCCGCGGCGGCGTGCGGGCAGGGGCGCGAGTGCGCCGGGCTCCGGCCGGTACGGTCCGGCCGGCGGCTGCTCGTCCGGGTCGTCGCGGCGGGAGCGGTGCTCGCTGACGGGCCTGCCGTGGGAGCTGACCAGCTTGGGCGTCTGCCGCCGGGGCAGCGGTACGGGTCCGGCGTGGCGGTGGCCGGCCGGGCCGTCGTCGGTGCGCTCGGCGGCCGGCCGGAGGATCTCGCCGGGGCCGGAGACGGCCTGCTCGTCGGCGCGGCCGCGGGTGCGGCGGTGCCGGAACAGGCCGCCGCGCTCGCTCTCGTCGTCGGTCAGGGCGCCGGGGAAGTCGTCGATGGCGTCCAGGTCCACCGGTGCCTCCAGCTCGACCGGGCCGTCCAGCAGGGAGGCGGGCAGGCCGGGCAGCTGGACGGGGCCTCCCGAGCGGGCCGGGGTGAGGCTCGCCCTGGGCTCGGCCTCCCGCGTGGGGCGGTCGAGACGGAAGCCGATGCCGTTGGTGTCCGGGACGTCGTCGGACAGCAGGGCGTCGGGGATGAAGACGACGGCGGTGGTGCCGCCGTAGGGGGACGGCTGGAGGGAGACACGGACGTTCTGGCGCTGGGCGAGCCGGCTGACCACGAACAGGCCGAGCCGGTCGGTGTCCGAGAGCTCGAACTCGGGGGTCTCGGCGAGCCGCAGGTTGGCGTCCAGCAGCGCTTCGGCCGTCATGCCCAGTCCCCGGTCGTGGATCTCCAGGGTGAAGCCGTTGGCGACCCGCTCGCCGAGGACCTGCACGGCGGTGTGCGGGGGCGAGAAGACCGTGGCGTTCTCCAGGAGTTCGGCCACGAGGTGGGTGACGTCCGCGACGGCCGGGCCGGTGACGGCGACCCGGGGCAGGCGGCGGACCTCGATGCGCTCGTAGTCCTCGACCTCGGCGACGGCGGCCCGGACGACGTCCATCAGCTGCACCGGCCGGCGCCACTGCCGCGACGGTGCGGCGCCGGAGAGGATCACCAGGCCCTCGGCGTGCCGGCGCATCCGGGTGGTGAGGTGGTCGAGGCGGAACAGGTCGGCGAGTTCGTCGGTGTCCTCGGTCCGGCGCTCCATGGTGTCGAGCAGGGTGAGCTGCTTGTGCAGCAGGACCTGGCTGCGGCGGGCGAGGTTGACGAAGACCTCGGAGACGCCGGCCCGCAGTTCGGCCTGCTTGACGGCGGCCTCGACGGCGGCGCGCTGCAGTGTGTTGAGGGCCTGGCCGACCTCGCCGATCTCGTTCTTGTCGTACTCGAGGCGTGGCACCTCGGTCTCGACGTCGATCTGCTCGCCGGCCGAGAGGCGGCGCATCACGCTGGGCAGCCGCACCCCGGACGCCTCGTGGGCCTCAAGGCGCAGCTGCCGCAGGTCGCGGATGAGGGCGCGGCCGACCCGTACGGACAGCAGGAGGGAGACGAGGAGGGCGACGAGGCCGAGGACGCCCGCGACGGCGGCCTGCGCGATCACGCCGACGGCCACGGGCCGGGTACGGTCCTGGAAGCGGTCGCCGGCCTGGTCGTCGAGCGTGCCGAGTTCGTGGAGGGCGCTCGCCGCAGCGGAGTCCCAGCTCTGTGCGGTGACCCCGCGCGGGGCGCCGGACCGGCTGTGGACGACGGCGCGTTCGGCCGTGAGCAGCGGGGCGGTGGTGGCGCTCTTCCAGAAGTGTTCGTACCGGTCCCGTTCCGGGCCGGGCAGCACCGGCAGGCCGATGTCGTAGAGCAGGCCGCGCTGGGCGACGAGGTCGGAGATGTGGCGGGTCTCGTCGGGCGAGAGCCTGCCGACCACGAGCGACGAGCCGAGGAGGGCGTCCTCGCGGGAGAGGAATTCGCGGGCGCGGGCGAGGGTGACCAGGGCCCGTGCCTCCTTGTCCATCTCGACGTCGTCGATGCCGTCGAGGGCGGCGAGGAACGTGAAGCAGGGGTCGACGAGGCGGTTGTAGCCGTCGAGGGCCTGGGCGCGGTCGACGGTGCGGTTCTCGACGCCGCGGCGCAGGGAGTCGAGTCCGTCGAAGGCGTCCAGGACGGTGGTCAGGCGCTCGCTGTCGTCGGCGTCCATGCCGTCGCGGACGTGGTGTTCCCGGGCGTTGCGGCGGATCTCGGCGACGGCGCGGTCGGTGGCGGCGCGGGTGCGGTGCAGGGCCGAGAGGGCGTCGGCGGCGCGTGGGTCGGCGAGGTGGACGAGGGTCTGGCGGCGTTCCTGCTGGAGGACGCGGACGGCGTCCTCGGTGGGATAACCGACGTCCTGTACGACGTCGGTGACCCGGAAGAGCCGGGTGACCTCACGCCCCGTGAGCACCGTGGCGAAGCCCCAGACGGCGGTCAGGGACACCAGCGGCACGAGAAGCAGCGCCACGATCTTCCGGCGGATCGACTTCCCGCGAAAGCGCATGGCCTCCCCCAGCTCGACCCCCGCCGGCCGGGGGTACACATGTCCAACAGCAAACGGCGCGAGCCTACTACCGCCTCACAGATAACTCGAAGACATGTCCGGAGGGCGAACTTCCGCACCGGGGGCGAGAGATGACGAGTTGTCCGGGCATTGCGGGAGATTGCACCCGCGATGCGGGTGCCTGCGGCGGGATAGGCCGAAGCAGTACGGACAGCCGGTTGGCTGAAATTTTTCGCAAGTGGGGAATCTTCGGGAGCTGTTGTTCGTCCTTCTTGCAGGGAATCGGGTGTGGAACCGGCCACACGAGCCGCATCCCGCACCCGGGCGGCGTAAAACAGCGCAAGCCGGGCAGCCACTGGGGAGACGGGGTCTTCGGACATCGGGGCGAGCGGTCTGCTGGCGGTGGGGAGTGACACGGTGATGGGCACGGCGGAGCGGCGTAAGGCGCCCGAGGAGAGCGTGGCGAAGCGCTCGGCGGAGCGTAGGGGCCGGGAGGCGCCGGATCGCGACGTCCCGGCGCAGAGGCGCGAGGGGACGGGCGCCGGGAGTGAGCGGGGCGCGGAGCACCGGCCTTTGTGGGTCGAGGAGCCCGCGCGGCGGTACCGGATGCCCGATCCGGTGCGTACGGCCGCGGTGCGGGCCGTGCTGATCATCGCGGTGACGCTGATACAGGCCATGATCGCGTTCCTGTGCACGATGGCCGAGTCCTGGCCGGCCTTCCCGATGGTGATCAGCAGCGTGGTCAGCACGGTGGTGGCCACGTGGGCGGTGGTCGACGTGTGGGTGACCCGCCAGGTGTGGAAGCAGCGCTACGGCGTGGTCTCCGAGCCCAGCAGCACGGCCCGCTCGCTGCGCCGCGAGCGCCGTGCCCACCGGCGCCAGGAGCGGGCTGCCGCCCGGGAGCAGGCGCGGATACGCCGCCGGGGCGGCGCCGGGCAGCTGTCGCACTCCTGACCGCCCGGCGGCCGGCCGGCGCGCACCGCACGGCCGGCTCCGCCCGACCACCACGGGTCAGGCCGGACGCTTGTACATCCGGGTCGCGGTGATCTCGCTGTGCCCGGCCTCCCCGGCCTGGGGCTGTTGCGGCAGCCCGGGCCGCAGGTGCTCCTCCACGCTGATGTACTTCAGGCCCGCCCTGAGGTCGGCGTCGTTGCGCAGCCGGATGACGAGCGGGAACTCGGCGAGGGCGGTCGTGTCGAACAGGCCGGTGGTGTAAAGCAGCTGCACGCCGAGGGCGTCAGAGACGGCCCGCTGGAGCTCCAGCAGATAGGTCGCGTTGGCGCGGCCGATGGGGTTGTCCAGGAAGAGCGTGCCCGCGTGCCGGTGCTTGTCGCGTCCCCGGTCGTTCGACCGGAGCGCGGCCATCGTGCAGTACAGGGCGATGGCGGCGGTGAGCAGCTGACCGCCGGAGAAGACGTCGCCCATCTGGCCGACGGGCACCCGTTCGGCGCGCAGGACGGCGTCGGGCTTGAGGATCTCCACGGCCACGCCCTTGGGCTGCAGCGCCGCCGCGACTCCGCGCAGCAGCAGCGACATGCCGTCGCGGCGCAGGTCGGAGTTCTTCCTGACGGCCGCGCGGGTGGCCTCGTCGACGACCTCGCCGAGCCGTTCCGTGAGCGTGGCCTGGTCGGGCTCCTCGAAGCGGATGCGCAGGAACTCCTGCCCGGACCACTCGCCGAGGCCCTCGGGGAGGCGGGACAGGCGCTGGGCGGAGCGCAGGGTGGCGAGGGCCGACTCGACCAGTCCCCTGAGCCGGTCGACGATCGAGTCCCGGTTGCGTTCCAGCTGGGCAAGCTCGTCGGTGAGGACGCGCAGCCGGGGCGCGAAGGCGTCGGCCCACTTCTGGGCGTGCTCGGGCAGCGTGGCGGCGGGCAGCTCGCGGATCTGCTGCCGGGCGGGCGTGCGGACCTGTTCGTAGCGCGTGGAGTTGGCGTGCCGGACGAGCACGTCGCTCGCCTCCCGCACGGCGGCCTCGGCGGCGGACAGATCGGCGGCGCAGCCGCGCAGCGAGCGGCGGGCCTCGGCGGCCGAGTGCCGGGCCTCCTCCAGGCTGCCGGGGTACGGCTCCGGCTCCTCCTGGTCCTCGTCCGGGGTGTGCTCGCGCAGCAGGTCGCGGAGCATGGCGGCGATCTCGTCGAACCCGCCGGCCGCGTCCTCCGCGGCCCGGTGGGCCTCCAGCAGTTCCGCGTGCGCCTCCCGGGCCTCGGCCAGCGCGCCGGTGCGGGCGGCGAGTTCGGTCGTGGCGGTGCGCAGGAGGGCCTGGGCGTGCTCGGCGTCGCGCGGCACGAGGTCCTCGGACAGTTCGGTGTGCGCCTCGCCGTCCTCGGGGGCGTGCCGTTCGGTCTCGCCGCGCAGCCGGCCGAGTTGCTCGCTCGCCGTCGACATCCGGGTCTCCAGGAGCTGAACCAGCTCCTCCGCGCGCGCGGCCGCGGCCTGCCGGGAGGGGCTGTCGGAGCCGTCGGGCGACTGCAGCAGCTGCTCGGCGCGGGTGCGGACCTTGTTGCTGAGCCGGTCGAGTTCGGCGCGGGCCGCGCTCTCGTCGCTCTCGGCGCGGGCCTGCTCGGCGCGCAGATCCGCGCCGACGCCGACCTTCTCGTACAGCTGGGAGGCGGCGCGGTAGGCCTCGCGGAGGGCCGGCAGGGACGTCTGCGGTGCGTCGGCGTCCGCGGTCGGCACGTCGTCGGGGGCGCCGGCGATCTCGGAGCGCTCGGCACGCAGGGCGCGTGCGGTGCGGCGGGAGTCGTCGGCGGCGCGCTGGGCGGCGCGGCGGTCCTCGTCGGCGGCGCGGGCGCGCTCCAGACAGGTCTGGGCACGGGCCTCCGACTCGGCGGCGTCGTCGGCGAGTTCGCGGAGCTTGGCCTGCCAGCCGGCGCGCTCGCGCAGCCGGTGGGCGAGTCCGGCGAGGGCGTCGGCGGCGCGGCGGGCCTTCTGCGCGGTCTCCTGCCGCTCCTCGCGCACCCGGGTGGCCTCGGCGGCGATCTCGTCGGCCTCAGCGCGCGCGGTGCGGGTCTCGGTGAGTTCGGCCTCGGCCTCCTCGGCGAAGGCGCGGGCCTGCCGGGCGGCCTCGGCGAGTTCGGTGAGCCGTCCGGGCGGGCAGCCGGTGCGCCAGGAGGCGAGCCGGGCGGCCAGCTCCCGGTCCTTGCCGAGGCGGGCGGCGCGGGTGCGGATCTCCTCGTCGCGTTCGGTGGCCCGGGCGCGCAGCGCCTGGCGTTCCTCGTCGGCCGCGTGCTCGTCGTGCATGGCCGGGTTCGGCGGCACCAGGAAGACGTCGCCGGGGGTGGCGCCGGGGGCCGGGG
>NZ_JAJSZC010000340.1:0-5918 GCF_036815105.1 Streptomyces sp. IBSBF 3136 | reverse complement strand
CCCCCCCCCCCCCCCCCCCCCCCCCCCCCCCCCCCCCCCCCCCCCCCCCCCCGGCTCAGGTGATGCGGGTGTGTGTGGGTCAGCTGCCGTTGTAGGTGCCGGACTCCACGGCCTTCCACGCACCACCCGTGACGGAGTACACGGTCAGCTGCTTGTTGGTCGCGTCACCGTACTCGTCGAAGGAGACCTTGCCGGTTACACCGTCGAAGGAGACGCCCTGCATCGCGGCGGTGACCTTCGCGCGGGCGTCGGACGGCAGCTTGCCGCCGTTGTCGTCGACGACCTTCTTCACGGCCTCGATGATCGACCACGCCGAGTCGTAGGAGTAACCGCCGTACGCCGCGTACGCCTCCTTGTAACCCGCCGCCTTGTAGTTGTCGACGAACTCCTTGGCGGAGTCGAGCGTCTCCACCGGCGCGCCGACCGAGGTGGCCAGGTCACCGGTGCCGGAGGCGCCGGCCAGCTTGATGAAGTCGTCGGCGTAGATGCCGTCACCGCCGACCAGCGGGATCTTGGCGCCGGCGGCCTTGATCTGCTTGCTCAGCGGGCCGGCCTGCGGGTACTCGCCGCCGTAGTAGACGACCTGCGCACCGGAGTTCTTCACCTTGGTGGCGACCGCGGAGAAGTCCTTGGTGTCGGGGTTGATGTGCTCGGTGCCGACGATCTTGCCGCCGAGCTTCTTGAACTCGTCGGTGAACGTCCCGGCCAGGCCGGCGCCGTAGGTCTTCTTGTCGTCGATGACGAAGGCCTTGGTCTTCTTGGCCTTGTTGAAGACGTACTGGGCGGCGAACGGGCCCTGGATGGCGTCCGTGGTCGCGGTACGGAAGTACGACTTGTACTGGCGCGTCTTCGACTTCCGCCAGTCGGGGCCCTGGGTCAGGTCGGGGCTGGTGTTCGCCGGGGAGACCTCGACCAGCTTGGCGTCGTCGAACACCTTCTGCATCGACTGGGCCACGGAGGAGTTCAGCGGGCCGACGACACCGAGGACGTCCTTCTCGCCGACGAAGCCGGTGGCGTTCGTCTGGCCCGAGGAGGGCTGCGCCTGGTCGTCCTTCGCCTCGATCTTGAAGGTGACGCCCTTGACGTAGTTCTTCTTGTTGGCCTGCTTGGCCGCCAGGTCCACCGAGTTCCTGATGCCCAGGCCGAGCGCGGACAGGTCGCCGGTCAGCGGGGCGTCGACGCCGATGACGACGGTGGTGCCGCCGTTGCCGGAGTCCGAGCCCTTGTCGCCGCTGTCGCGCGAGCCGCAGGCGGTGAGGGTGAGTGCTCCCGCCGCCAGGGCGGCGGTGATGGCGATGAGCGAACGTTGACGCACGATCAGTCCTTTCCCCAGAACGGCCGCTTCCCCGTGGAGGCGGTCGAGCCGCTGCGCCAGGCCGAAGAGAGAATCCGACGGCGCGGTGACTGGCCGTGACTCTAGGCGCGTGTGGGGAACGTGGAGGAGGGTCTGACCGATGCTGTGACGCTCTTGTTATGACACGAGGTAATGCAGAGCGGTACGCCGTGGGGAGAACGCCGGAATTCAAGCCGATTCGCCCTGTCCGCATGGTGAGAACCCGCAGGACGGTCCCTGATCCGTTCAGGTGTCTCAGGGGTTTTGGTGATTACCTGATGCTGTTGCTGCAGGCGACTTTCAGACCGGTGGAGAGGTGCTGCGCGTACCGCCGGCCGAGGATGAAACTCTGATTCTGTATTGCGCGCGTATTACGCAGAGTTACTTCCAGGAATGGCAGTCCGGCGTCCTTCGGCACCTTTCCGCAATCCGTCACATGCATGGTTATGGTGATCTTGCGGGGAGAGCCCGCCTTTGTCCGGAACGGGGTGCGCGGCTCGGTGGTCAGCCGGAGCCCGGCGTAGGGCTGCCCCACCCGGCTGACGGTGACCGGCGGTCCCGCGTCCACGGTCAGCAGCACGTCGAAGCGGAATCCGCCGGCCGGCGCCCCGGCCCCGGAGGTTCCGTCCCGTAGATAAGAGATCGTCATCACCTGCGCCGGATACCGAACTTGGGGCAGCGGCGGTTGCTGCGGGCGGGTCGCGTACAGGTAGCCGCCACCCGCTACGGCGATCACCGCCGCCGCGGCGGCGAGGGCGGCGCGGCGGTGCCGGGCGTACAGGGCCGCGAGCGGTGTGCGCCTCCGGCCGACGGCCTCCCACTCCGCGGCGTCCCACGCGCGCGTGCCCTCGCCGGGCTCCAGGGGGCCCGTGCCGCTCATCGCCAGGGCCCTCCGCTCGGCACGCCGTGCCGGTACCGCTCGGCGCACGCCCCGCGTGCCTGACGATCGATCAAGTCGTGCGCCGCTGCCGCCCCTTGGTGGCGCTCGGCCGCCCGCGCCGCGTCCACGACGGTCCGCAGGATCTCGTACTGCCCGTTGGACAGCCCCATCGACTGGTAATCCCCGTAGGTGCCGCTGTCGAGCACCTTGCGTGACCAGCGGGCGACGATCTCGGCGCACAGCCGCGCGTCGGCGGACAGCGAGGGCGCGGAGGGCGGTGAGGTGGCGGGCGGTGACGCGGAGGCCCGCGACGGGGAGGGTGAGAGCGCGGCCGAGGCGGAGCCGTGGGCCGCGCGGCCGGGGCCGTCCGGCCCACCGGGTCCGCCCGTGGAAGGGCCCGCGCCGCCCGTCCGGCCGCAGCCGGCCGTCGACAGCGGCGCGGACAGCGCCAGTCCGAGCGCCAGGAGCCGCGCCCCCCGCCGGGCGCCATCGAGCCGTCGGCTTCCGAGCCGTCCCATGTGCCGAAGCTAAGCGGCGGGACGGCCCGGGGCAACGGCCCGGCGGGGACCCTTTTCCGCCACGGGCGGCGCGGCGGGTGCCGGCGGCCGCCTCCCCGGCGGCCCGGCGCCCGGGACGCTCAGTCGCCGGCCGGGCGGACGGGGGCCTCGTCACCGGGCCGGACGTCGCGCAGCAGGCAGGTCAGCCGGGCGCTGCACACCCGGCGGCCCTCCTCGTCACTGATCACGATCTCGTACGTCGCCGTCGACCGGCCCCGGTGCACGGGCGTGGCCACGCCGGTGACCAGGCCGGAGCGGACCCCGCGGTGGTGGGTGCAGTTCAGGTCCACACCGACCGCGATCTTCGAGCTGCCACCGTGCAGCATCGCGCCGACCGAGCCCAGGGTCTCCGCCAGCACCGCCGAAGCGCCCCCGTGCAGCAGTCCGTACGGCTGGGTGTTGCCCTCGACCGGCATGGTGCCCACGACCCGCTCCGCCGAGGCCTCCACGATCTGGACGCCCATCCGCGTGCCCAGGTGACCCGCCGAGAACAGCGCGGGCAGGTCCACACCGAGCGCGGCGTACTCGTCGAGGACCTCCTGCGGGAATGTCACCTGCTGCTGCTCACCCATGGGCCCGGCTCCGTTCGTCTTGCGCCTGTCTACTGGCTGAGCAAACGCTCAGTCGGTCGCCGATTGTTCCAGACGGGCCTGAGGACGGCTCGACAGGTGCAGCTCCGGCACCCCCGCCGCCTCCTGCGCGGCCCGCCCCGGCGCCTGCGGCTGCTCCAGGCGGACCACGACCGACTTGCTCGCCGGGGTGTTGCTGGTGTCGGCGGTGGCGTCCAGCGGCACCAGCACGTTGGTCTCCGGGTAGTACGCCGCCGCGCAGCCCCGGGCCGTCGGGTAGTGCACCACCCGGAAGCCGGGCGCCCGCCGCTCCACGCCGTCCTTCCACTCGCTCACCAGATCCACGTACGACCCGTCGGCGACCCCGAGGGCCCGCGCGTCCTCGGGGTGCACCAGCACCACCCGGCGCCCGCCGGTGATGCCCCGGTAACGGTCGTCCAGGCCGTAGATCGTGGTGTTGTACTGGTCGTGCGAGCGCAGTGTCTGCAGCAGCAGCCGGCCCTCGGGCAGCTCCGGGCACTCCACCGGCGCCGCCGTGAAGTTCGCCTTGCCGGTCGCCGTCGGGAAGCGCCGCTCGTCGCGCGGCGCGTGCGGCAGCGCGAAACCGCCGGGCCGCGCCACGCGCGCGTTGAAGTCCTCGAAACCGGGGACCACGCGCGCGATGCGGTCGCGGATCGCCGCGTAGTCCTTCTCGAACTCCGCCCACGGCACCTTGCTGTCCGCGCCGAGCACCCGGCGCGCGAGACGGCACACGATCGCCGGCTCGGACAGCAGCCGCGGGCCCGCCGGGGCGAGCCGGCCGCGCGAGGCGTGCACCATGCCCATGGAGTCCTCGACGGTCACGAACTGCTCGCCGCCGTCCTGCACATCGCGCTCGGTCCGGCCCAGCGTCGGCAGGATCAGGGCACGCGCGCCCGTCACCACGTGCGAGCGGTTCAGCTTCGTCGACACGTGCACGGTCAGCCGCGCGCGCCGCATGGCCGCCTCGGTGACCTCCGTGTCGGGGGAGGCGGAGACGAAGTTGCCGCCCATGGCGAAGAAGACCTTCGCCTCGCCGTCCCGCAGCGCACGGATCGCCCGTACGACGTCGAAGCCGTGCTCGCGCGGCGGCGCGAACCCGAACTCCCTCTCCAGCGCGTCGAGGAAGGCCGGCGCGGGCCGCTCGAAGATGCCCATCGTGCGGTCGCCCTGCACGTTGGAATGGCCGCGCACCGGGCACACGCCCGCCCCCGGGCGGCCGATGTTCCCGCGCAGCAGCAGGAAGTTGACCACTTCCCGGATGGTCGGGACGGCGTGCTTGTGCTGGGTGAGGCCCATGGCCCAGCAGACGATGGTCCGCTCCGAGGCGAGCACCATGCCGAGGGCCCGCTCGATCTCCGCGCGGGTGAGACCGGTGGCCGCGAGCGTCTCGTCCCAGTCGGCGGCGCGGGCGGCCCGCGCGAACTCCTCGAAGCCGTGGGTGTGCTCGCGCACGAACTCCTCGTCGACCGCGCCGTCCGCCTCCAGTACCAGCTTGTTCAGCAGCCGGAACAGGGCCTGGTCACCGCCGATGCGGATCTGCAGGAACAGGTCGGTGAGGGCGGCGCCCTTCAGCATGCCCTTCGCCGTCTGCGGGTTCTTGAACCGCTCGAGACCGGCCTCCGGCAGCGGGTTGACGCTGATGATCTTCGCGCCGTTCGCCTTGGCCTCCTCCAGCGCCGACAGCATGCGCGGATGGTTCGTCCCGGGGTTCTGCCCGGCGACGATGATCAGGTCGGCCCGGTGCAGGTCCTCCAGCAGGACACTGCCCTTGCCGACGCCGATGGTCTCGGAGAGCGCGGAGCCGGACGACTCGTGGCACATGTTCGAGCAGTCGGGAAGGTTGTTGGTGCCCAGCTCGCGCGCGAACAGCTGGTACAGGAACGCGGCCTCGTTGCTGGTCCGCCCCGAGGTGTAGAAGACGGCCTCGTCGGGGGAGCCGAGGGCGGTGATCTCCTCGGCGATGATGTCGAAGGCGCGCTCCCAGCTGACCGGCTCGTAGTGGTCGCCGCCCTCGGGCAGGTGCATGGGGTGGGTGAGCCGGCCCTGCTGCCCCAGCCAGTAGCCGCTCCTGGTGGCCAGGTCGGCCACGGAGTGCGCGGCGAAGAACTCGGGGGTGACCCGGCGCAGGGTGGCCTCCTCGGCGACCGCCTTGGCGCCGTTCTCGCAGAACTCCGCCTTGTGCCGGTGCTCGGGCTCCGGCCAGGCGCAGCCGGGGCAGTCGAAGCCGTCCTTCTGGTTCACGCGCAGCAGCGTCAGCGCCGTGCGCCGCACCCCCATCTGCTGCCGGGCCATGCGCAGGGTGTGCCCGACGGCGGGGAGCCCGGCCGCCGCGTGCTGCGGCTCCGCGACCTGCGGCGCGTCCTGAACCGGATCACCCTTGGGCGGCTTCGTCGCCATCGCACGGTCCCCTTCGACTGCGTGTGGAAGTACCCGGCGATCCTCCCACGCGCCACCGACAGCCATGCGCGCCGGTCCGGCCAGGTCCGGCGGCCGGTGCGAGGGCGCGTTCGCGAACCGGTGCGGGGGCGAACCGGGCGGGCGCGGGGGGCGGTGTGGGC
>NZ_JAJSZC010000339.1:0-5954 GCF_036815105.1 Streptomyces sp. IBSBF 3136 | reverse complement strand
ACGTGGGGGAGGGGGCCGGGGAGGGGGGCCTGAGCTGCGCTCACGGCCGGTGTGTGGCGCCGATGGCCGCCGGGTGAAGGTCGCGTGGGGGAGTTGTCGTATTTGATCGTCACGCATAGCGGATGACGCGACGGCTGCGGTTTTCTCGTGTGCACATCTCCAACCCCCCACAGCATTCGGAGACTTCATGCGCCACGCCGTGTTCGGCCTGCCCGCGACCACTTCACGCCCGATCGGTGTCCGCCCTCGCTCGTCACCCGCATGAGCTGAGACCCCACGACCGGCTCACCGGGAGCCGACCGTTGCCGACCGCGCGCTGGACGCGCGTGCGGCCACTCGGCGTGCCGTTTTCCCAGCTCACAGCGGTCGGCCGATTCTCGACCGACACGGCGGGTAGTGACATGTGCATGACATAGGTGTCAGTCTCTGGTCACCCCGCTGTACGAGCACGACCCATTCCCCCCCAGCCGCTCCGACCGGCCCCACACCGGAACGGACGGCGTTCCCCCCACAGCAAGGAGCCCCTTCTCGTGAGCTTCCGCAACCCGCGCCACAAGCGCACCACTCTGGCCATCGCTACCGCGGTGGCGGCCGGAGCCCTCCTGTCCACCGGTCTGACCACCAGTGCCTCGGCGCACATCCCGGCCGGTTCCCCGTCCACGAAGCCGTCGGCCGCCCCGGCCACGCTGTCGGCCGCCGCCCGCGGCACGCTGATCCAGCAGGCGCGGGCCGGCGCCGCCACCACAGCGCGGCGAATAGGTCTCGGTGCCGAGGAGAAGCTGGTCGTCAAGGACGTCGTGAAGGACGCCGACGGCACCGTCCACACCCGCTACGAGCGCACCTACGCGGGTCTTCCCGTGCTCGGCGGTGACCTGATCGTGCACACGGCGAAGTCGGGCAGGGCCGAGGGCGTCACCCGGGCGAACGGCTCGGCCATCAAGGTGGCCTCGCTGTCGCCGCGGATCTCCGCCGCCCACGCGGAGAAGCAGGCGGTGTCCGCGGCGAAGACCCTCGGCTCGGCCAAGTCCTCCGCGGACGGCGCGCGCAAGGTGATCTGGGCCGGCTCGGGCAAGCCCGTCCTCGCCTACGAGACGGTCGTCGGCGGCCTCCAGGACGACGGCACCCCGAACCAGCTGCACGTCATCACCGACGCGGCCACCGGCAAGAAGCTCTTCCAGTACCAGGGCATCGAGACCGGCGTCGGCAACACCCGGTACAGCGGCAAGGTGGACCTGACGAGCACCCAGTCCGGGTCGTCGTACAGCCTCACGGACGGCTCGCGCGGCGGTCACAAGACCTACAACCTCGACCACGGGTCCGACGGCACCGGCACGCTGTTCTCGCAGGACAACGACACCTGGGGCGACGGCAACGTCTCCAACGCGGCCACCGCGGCGGCCGACGCCGCCTACGGCGCGCAGGAGACGTGGGACTTCTACAAGAAGACCTTCAACCGCAGCGGCATCAAGAACGACGGTGTCGGCGCCTACTCCCGGGTCCACTACGGCAACGCCTACGTGAACGCGTTCTGGGACGACAGCTGCTTCTGCATGACCTACGGCGACGGCACCAAGGACGCCGACCCCCTGACCTCGCTGGACGTCGCGGGCCACGAGATGAGCCACGGTGTCACCTCCAACACCGCGGGCCTGGAGTACTCCGGGGAGTCCGGTGGCCTGAACGAGGCCACGTCCGACATCTTCGGCACCGGCGTCGAGTTCTACGCCAACAACTCCACCGACGCAGGTGACTACCTCATCGGCGAGAAGATCGACATCAACGGCGACGGCACCCCGCTGCGCTACATGGACAAGCCCAGCAAGGACGGCGGCTCCGCCGACTCCTGGTCCGCCGACGTCGGCAACAAGGACGTGCACTACTCCTCCGGCGTCGCGAACCACTTCTTCTACCTGCTCGCCGAGGGCAGCGGCGCGAAGACGATCAACGGCGTCAGCTACGACTCGCCCACCCAGGACGGCTCCAAGGTCACCGGGATCGGCCGCGACAAGGCGCTGCAGATCTGGTACAAGGCGCTGACCACGTACTTCACGTCGACGACCAACTACAAGTCGGCCCGCGAAGGCACCCTCAAGGCGGCGGCGGACCTCTACGGCGCCGACAGCACCGAGGCGAAGACGGTCGCCGCGGCCTGGACCGCGGTCAACGTCAGCTGACACCCACACCCACACCCGCACCGCACCGGGGGCGGCACCAGGGACACACCCCTGCTGCCGCCCCCGGCGCGCGCCTGCGCGGTCCGGACAGCGCGGATCCGCCTCCGCGGCCCACCACCGGCCATCGATATTCGCTTGCGCACCTCGCGGCGCACGGGCCAACGTCACCTGACACCTGACGAAGGCAGAGACGATGACCACGCAGACACACTCCGTCGACCACGAACTCATCGAGGCCGCAGCCCACATCGCCCGCACACACTGCCGGGGCGACAACCACACCATGGCGGCCGCGGCCCGCGCCGCGGACGGCCGGATCGTCACGGCGGTCAACGCCTACCACTTCACCGGAGGCCCCTGCGCCGAACTGGTCGTCATCGGCGCGGCGGCCGCCCAGGGCGCCTACGACCTGGACACCATGGTCGCCGTCGGGGACCGCGACCGCGGAGTCGTCCCCCCGTGCGGCCGGTGCCGCCAGGTCCTCCTGGACTACTTCCCCACCCTCAAGGTCATCGTCGGCCGAAGCGACCGCGTCCGAACCGTCCCGATCACCGACCTGCTGCCGGAGAGCTACGTCTGGGACGACCATCAACTCGACGCGGAGTGACAGCTCTCGCGCCCGCGGCGGACCCTACGCCGGAAGGGGCGACGCCTCAGTCCTGCGGGCCCGCGTGGACAGGGTGACATCGTTCGTGCCGCACGTGTCGGGGGACCGGTCGTGACCGCGGAGGTCGTCGTCAGGACGGGACTGACGTACGGGGCCGACGGCAAGCTGATGGATGTGTACCGACCCGCGGGCGCTTCGGAGCCGATACCGGCCGTGCTGCTCTGGCACGGCCGGGGCCCTGACCAACGGGACGTCCTCGCGCCGGTGGCCCGCGCCGCGGCGGAGCTTGGCGCCATCGTCCTGGTGCCTGACTGGCGGTCCGACGCCGCGGACGGTGGACGAGCGCACCTGTGTGACTCGGCGGACTTCGCACGGCAGCACGTGGGCGACTTCGGCGGTGATCCCGAGCGGATCGCGCTCGCCGGTTGGTCGCTGGGCGGCAAGGCCGCGGTGGGAGGCGCCGTCGATCCAGCCGCGTTCGGCGACTGGAGGCCGCGAGCTGTCGTGGGCACCGCCGGTGCGTACGCAACGGTGGCTCCGAGCACCGGCATTGTCCCCATCGATGACCTCAGGCGAAGTGGCAGCCGGGTGCCGCCGACACCGGTGTGGCTGGTCCACGGCACCGCCGATCCAGTGGTGGCCGTCGAGCGCTCCCGCGATTTGCGTTCTGCTCTGGACCAGGAGAACTGGCCGGTCTCGCTCGACGAGGTCGCGACCGATCACGCCGGCGTCATCATGACGGAGTTCGTCCCCAAGGAGAACCGCTGCCTGCCCAGCACCACCGAACACGCCGTCGCGGCCGGCACGCGAACCGCCCTGGTACTGGCTGCTGCCGCTGGAATCCGACTCACACGGGAGGCCACCGGTTGGCGTGGCTAGGCCGGCTCTCGGATCATGCCGGCGGTCGGCAAGCGGCCTGGTGCTTCCTCCGTGGAGTGGCACACCTCCTCCACTGCGGCCCGGGGGCTACCGTGGCAGCCCGATTCGGTGATCGCGCAACGGAGGATAGCCAGTGCCCGTCCTGCTCGGCGAGGATCTCGTGGCGCTGCTGCGCCGCCCTGCCACCTGCTATGTCGCCACCGTCATGCCGGACGGTTCGCCCCAGGTCACGCAGACGTGGGTGGACACCGACGGTCATCATGTGCTGATCAACAGCGTCGAGGGCAATCAGAAGACCAGGAACCTCGCCCGTGATCCCAGGATCGCGGTGGCCGTGGCGGACCCCTCGGAGCCGGCGCTGTACGTCCAGATCCGGGGCCGGGTGGTGGAGGTACGGACGGAGGGTGCGGTCGAGCACATCGAGTCGCTCTCGCAGAGGTATCTCGGTGGCCCGTACCCGTGGTTCGGCGGCCGCGACCAGGTCCGCGTCATCTACGTGATCGAACCGGACCGGATCAGCAGCCCGCGCGAGTAGTCTCGCGGCAGGCCAGGCGGCCGGTGCGCTCCGGCCCCACACGTTGGTCCTGGACCCCACCGCGATGCGCGTCGGTGCGCCGCTGATCCGCTTCCGGTCGGCGGGGTGAGAGGCCGGATCGTCATCCAGGTGCGAATTGCCGTCACCTACAAGGCCTTTTCGGTTGTGCCGCGTTGACCGGCGCCCGCCCCGCGGGTCAGGCCGCCAGGACCCGGGACGTCTTCATGCCTGCGCGGCGGTCCGCCCGGAGCCGTTCCAGGAGGTGGTCGGCGGCGGCGAGGGCTCGGTCCACCGAGTCGGCGCCCGTCAGGGTGCACAGCCGGGCGGTGGCTTCCTCGAGGTCCCGGCTCGACCGGCCGGTGGGCTGCAGGTCATGCCGGAAGCGGGCCTCCGCGAAGCGGGCCAACACTGCGCGCAGTTCCTTCTCCGCCGGCAGCAGCACAGCGAAACCCCTCTCGTGCGGCGGGCCGACATGTCAGGCCCGCGATTCCCGCGGAGCGCACGCCTCCAAGGCGGCACCACAGTCGAAACGGAGCAAGCGCGTGCTCCGATGGACCGTGTGCCCCCGTTGGATCACTCTATGCACCGCTCCTGCGACGCCCCTGTGACCTGGGGAAGCTAGGCAAAAGGGGCATACGTGGGAATTTGCCACAAGGGTCCGGGTAGCGGAGGTGAAACCCACTCACGTAGGGAGGCGCATCCATGACACCGACCCAGGATGTCGTCGAGGTGATCCTCGAGGACCACCGGACGATGGAGGAACTGCTCCGCCTGATGCGCAGCACGGAGGCCGACCGCCCGGGCGCGCTCCAGGACTTCGCGCACCTGATGATCGCCCACGGCGAGGCCGAGCGGGAATCGGTGCACCCGGTCCTCACCTCCTTCGGCAACGCCGACACCGTCGAACACATCGAGGCCGCACACCAGGAGGCCGTGAAGGTACTCTTCGCGCTCCTCCAGGTGCGCGAGATCGACTCCGTCGAGTGGGAGTGGCGGATTCGGCAACTGGCCGGCGTCACCGGCCGCCACACCGACGAGGAGGAGCGCACCCTCGTCAACCGCGTGCGGGAGAGCCTGAGTCGGCCGTGCCGCGAGGAACTCGGCGCCGGCTACGTCAGGACGAGGGACGACCTGCTCGCGGCGCGCTGCGGCAGCCTCGCCGACGTGCACCGCCTGGTGCGTGCCGCCGTACTCGTATGACGCCCTCTTCCACCGCATCACACACCCGGGGCGCGGCCGAACGGGCCACCACAGAAGCTGGATCCGACGACTAGGAGCTGTCATGGACTGGAGTCTGGGCACCTTCCTCACCCAGGTCACCGAACGCGCGGGCTACGACGAACCGCAACAGGGAGCCAGAGCCGTGCGGGACGTGCTCGAGGTCCTCGGCGCCCACTTGGTGGGCGACGACCGCACGGACCTGGCCGCCCTGCTGCCCGACGGGTGCAAGGTCTTGCTGACGGCGGGCAGGCCGGCCAGCGAACCGCTGACTCCCGCCTCGTTCGTCGAGGCCGTGGCCGCCCGTAGCCACACCGACCTCGTCGAGGCCAGGCGTGAGATCGACGCCGTGCTCCCCACTCTCGCCAAGGCCGCCGACGACGCTCTGTTGCGCCGTCTCCTCACCCAGCTGCCGCCCGGGCACGCCGGCCTGTTCGGCTGCACCGATCCCGGCTGACACCGGACGGGCGGGCGATACCGGAGCCTGACGCCGCAAGGCCCCGCCCCACGCCGCGCATCGCGCAGCTCACCGGCCTCGACC
>NZ_JAJSZC010000338.1:0-6137 GCF_036815105.1 Streptomyces sp. IBSBF 3136 | reverse complement strand
GCCCTCCCCGTCCGTCCGCACATCTCCCCGGGGCGGCCGCCCCCTACGACGATCTCCCCGCCGATGTGACGAACGACGCACGGAGATCGTTCCCCGCCCCACCCGGCCGTTGGCCGGTCAGCGGGCGCGCGGCGCCAAAGCGGCCCACGACACCGTGACTTCCCCCTGGCGCCAGCGGGCCGGGGAGTCCGTCAGGGGCCAGTCGGCGCGCAGGGCGCGGGCCGTGCGGATCCAGCGCTGGCGGGCGCCGTAGGAGGCGTAGGGCGCGGCGGCCGCCCAGGCGCGGTCGAAGTCGCGCAGGAAGGCGTGCACCGGCTCGCCCGGCACATTGCGGTGGATCAGCGCCTTCGGCAGCCGCTCGGCGAGGTCGGAGGGGCGGTCGAGGGAGCCCAGCCGGGTCGCGAAGGTGACCGTCCGGGGCCCCTCGGGGCCGAGCGCCACCCACACGTGCCGGCGTCCGATCTCGTCGCAGGTGCCCTCGACCAGCAGCCCGCCGCGCGAGCCGCCGCCCGCCGGGGCGAGCCGCGCGCACAGCCGCTCCCACACGGCGGCGACCTGCTCCTCGTCGTACTGGCGGAGCACGTTCGCGGCCCGGACGAGAGCAGGCCGGCCGGGCACCGGGAGCTCGAAGCCGCCGTGCCGGAAGGTCAGCCCCTCGCGCTCGTACGGCCTGGCCGCGGCCACCCGCTCCGGCTCGATCTCGACGCCGACCACCCGCACGCGCGGGGCGGCGGTCCGCAGCCGGCCCAGCAGCTCGACGGCGGTCCACGGCGCCGCCCCGTAGCCGAGGTCCACGGCCACCGGGTCCTCGGCGCGGCGCAGCTCCGCGCCGTGTGTGGCCGCGATCCAGCGGTCCATGCGGCGCAGCCGGTTGGGGTTGGTCGTCCCGCGCGTCACCGTGCCCACGACGGGGGTCCGCCCGCTCGAGCGGAGCCGAGAGCGGGGGAGGGGCGTCGCGCGGGTTGCCATGCCTACGAGGGTAGGGGGGTGTCCGGCGGTCCTACGCGGCATGCCGTCGAACGGTTGAGCGAGCGAAGGTAATGATTGATTAAAGCGTCCTGATCGGGAAATGCACTCGAACGCGCCACTGTTGCACCTCCGTGGAGGGCGAGACCCGTCCTCCGGCAGGCACGCCCGCAGCAAGGACCGCAGCAAGGACCGCAGCAAGGAGGAAGGCCACGTGAGCCAGTACGCCGCCAGGCTCGGGCGTCGCTCCCCCTCGGCCCCCTCGCGCCTCAGGCTGCACCGCAGGCCCCGGCGCGTGGCCATGCTCTCCGTGCACACCTCACCGCTGCACCAGCCCGGCACCGGCGACGCCGGCGGGATGAACGTCTACATCGTGGAGCTGGCCCAGCGGCTCGCGGCGATCAACATCGAGGTGGAGATCTTCACCCGGGCCACGGCCGGCGGCCTCCCGCCCACCGTCCCGCTCGCCCCCGGCGTCCTCGTCCGGCACGTGGACGCGGGCCCCTACGAGGGGCTGGCCAAAGAGGACCTGCCCGCCCAGCTGTGCGCCTTCACGCACGGCGTGATGCAGGCGTGGGCCGGTCACCGCCCCGGCTACTACGACCTCGTCCACTCCCACTACTGGCTCTCCGGCCACGTCGGCTGGCTCGCCGCCCAGCGCTGGGGCGTCCCCCTGGTGCACGCCATGCACACCATGGCCAAGGTGAAGAACGCCAGCCTGGCCGCCGGCGACACCCCCGAGCCCGCCGCCCGCGTCATCGGCGAGACCCAGATCGTCGCCGCCGCCGACCGGCTCATCGCCAACACCGCGGAAGAGGCCGGCGAACTCGCCCGGCACTACGCGGCCGAGCCCGCCAAGGTCGCCGTGGTCCACCCGGGCGTGAACCTCGACCGCTTCCGCCCCGGCGACGGCCGCGCCGCCGCCCGCGCCCGCCTCGGCCTGCCGCAGGACGCGCTGGTCCCGCTGTTCGCGGGCCGCATACAGCCACTGAAGGCCCCCGACGTCCTGCTCCGGGCGGTCGCGGTACTGCTGGACGAGCGCCCGGAACTGCGCTCCCGGACCGTCGTGCCCGTCGTCGGCGGCCCCAGCGGCAGCGGCCTCGCCAAGCCCGAGGGGCTGCAGAAGCTCGCCGCGCGGCTCGGTGTCGCCGACGTCGTACGGTTCTGTCCGCCGGTCGGCCAGGAGCGGCTCGCGGACTGGTTCCGGGCGGCGTCCGTCCTCGTCATGCCCTCCTACAGCGAGTCCTTCGGCCTCGTCGCCATCGAGGCGCAGGCGGCCGGCACCCCGGTGCTCGCCGCCGCGGTGGGCGGTCTCCCGGTGGCCGTGCGCGACGGTGTCACCGGCTTCCTCGTCGACGGCCACGACCCGGCCGAGTACGCGCGCGTGCTGCGCCGGTTCGCCGACGAGCCGTCCCTGCACACGGAGATGGGCGCGGCCGCCGCCCGGCACGCGCAGGGTTTCGGCTGGGACACCGCGGCGGCCACCACCGCGGACGTGTACACGGCCGCGACCCAGTCCCACCGCCGTCGCGTACGCTCCCAGCATGGGTGATGTGGAGCGGGCCGTACAGGTCATCGAGGGCGTGCTGAAGGACGCCGAACTGGAGTGGGAGAGCCCGGAGACCGGCAGCTTCGTCGTCGGACTCCCCGGCACGCGCAAGCTCTCCACCACCGTCTCGCTCCTCGTGGGCCGCCACACCCTCTCCCTCAACGCCTTCGTCATCCGCCACCCGGACGAGAACGAGGCGGGTGTCCACCGCTGGCTGCTGGAGCGCAACCTCAAGCTGTTCGGGGTGAGTTACGCGGTCGACCAGCTCGGCGACATCTACGTCACGGGCCGCCTTCCGCTCGCCGCCGTCACCCCCGAGGAGACCGACCGCCTGCTCGGCCAGGTGCTGGAGGCGGCGGACGGCGCCTTCAACACCCTGCTGGAGCTGGGCTTCGCCACCGCGATCCGCAAGGAGTATGCCTGGCGGGTGTCCCGGGGAGAGTCGACGAAGAACCTGGACGCGTTCAAGAGCCTGATCGAGCGCCCGACCGACTAGCGCTTCCCCAGTCGGCGCCCGGCGCATCGGCGTCCCTCCACGGCGGCTTGTGCCGCATGCCCCCTTCCCCGCCCCGGGGTGCCGTGGCATGCTCACCGCCGACGCATTCCTGAACGTCGTTCATATGAGTGAATATGAAGGGGCGGCCGGACATGAACCACGAGCACATCGGCAGGCGCGCACTCCTCGCCGGCGCCACCGCCGTGGCCCTGGGCGCGGCGACGGGCACGGCGGCAGCGGCGCCAGCGGTCCCGGCCGCCCCCGAGGTGCCCGGAGCGCCCCGAGGCGGCGGCGAAGTCCCCCTTCTGTGGCGGGAGTTCATCCGCACACCGTTCACCCACCCCCAGATGCCGTTCGTCGGCCGGGCGGGCCTGCACGGCGGGTCCCGCCGCTTCCCCCGCCCCCGCGCCGTCGCCGACGTCACCGACTTCGGCGCCGTGCCGGACGGCACCACGGACTGCGCCCCCGCGATCAACCGTGCCATCGCCGCCGCCGGACGGGCCGGCGGTGGCACGGTCACCATTCCCCCCGGCACCTTCCGCATCGACGACGTGATCCGCATCGGCGACTCCGGCGTGGTCCTGCGCGGCGCCGGCAGCGGCCGCACCACCCTGTACGCCACCAGGAACCTCACCGAACTGATCGGCGCCTACGGCTCACGCTACGGCGGCGACAAGTCGTCCTGGTCCTGGGCCGGAGGGCTGATCTGGCTGGCGCCCCGGGCCCGTTGGGACTCCCTGGTGGCGGCGATCCGGTCCCGGGCCTGGCCCTTCGAGGGCTGGACCGGCAACGCGCGGGACGAGTGGACGACCCTCACGACGGTCGAGCCCGCCCGCCAGGGCTCCTGGACGGTGACCGTCGCCGACGCGCACCGCCTGGAGCCCGGCCGGCTGGTCCTGCTGCGCCTCGCCGACGACGACGCCCACACCCTGCTCCAGCACATGGCGGGCGGCGGCCCCGGCCCCGCGGCCTACTCCTGGACCGACAAGACCAAGCTGACCTCGTACGTCCCCTACGAGTGGCCCGTGCGCGTCACCCGGGTGCGCGGCCGCCGCGTCACCCTCGAACGCCCGCTGCCGCTCGACCTGCGCCCCGAGTGGGACCCCCGGCTGACCACGCACGTCCCGGAGCTGACCGGTTCCGGGGTGGCAGGGCTGACCCTGGAGGCGGTGGAGACCCCGCAGTCCCCGCACCTCCTCGACAAGGGCTACAACGGCGTGGTCCTGCAGTGCGCCTACGACTGCTGGGTGGACGACGTGACGGTCCGGCACGTCGACAACGGCTTCGGCCTCGTCGCCGCGTCCGCCTGCACCCTGCGCCGCACCCGGGTCGCCGGCCGCGGCTCCCACCACCCGTACTTCTGCCGCGAGGGCTCCCACGACAACCTGGTCGAGGACTTCACCATCGAGCGGCGCACCGTCCCCGCGCCGGCCGGCACGCAGCTGCACGGCATCAACGTCGAGGGCCTGTCCTCCCACAACGTCTGGTCGCGCGGCGACATGCGGATGGGCACCTTCGACAGCCACCGCGGCCTGCCCTTCGGCAACGTCCGCACCGACATCACGGTCGAGAACGACGGCCGTCACGGCGGCGACGCCGGCGCGGGCCCGCTCTTCGGCGCCCGCTTCACCCACTGGAACATCCGGGTCACCAACGGCCGCGCGGGACTCGTGAAGATCGACGGCCTGGCTCCCTGGTCGGCGACGGTCGGCCTGAACGAGGTCCGGGAGTTCGACCAGACCGACGTCCCCGACTTCACCGGCGACCTGCACTCCCGCCTGGAGCTGTACGGCACCACGGACGTCGTACGGCCGCGCAACCTGTACGACGCTCAGCGCGCGCTGAGCCGGTAGCGCCCCGGGGTGACCCCCACCAGCTTCTTGAAGTGCCGGGTCAGATGGGCCTGGTCGCAGAATCCGGTCGCCGCCGCCACGTCGCCCGGCGACCGCCCGTCCAGCAGCAGCCTGCGGGCCCGTCCGACGCGGCGGGACGTCAGGTACTGGTGCGGGGGAAGGCCGTAGGCGGTGCTGAACGCCCGTACCAGGTGGGCGGGATGGGAGTGCAGCACCCGCCCGGCCTCGGCGAGGGCGAGCCCGTCGGGGATGTGCTCGTCGAGCAGTTCGCGCAAGGCGCGTGCGAGGGCCGGGTCGGGGCGGTGGGTGCGGTCGCTGTCGGCGGCACGCCGCCGCAGGTGGTCCCGCAGCCGCTCCCCGACGAGCGCCAGCCGGCTCTCCGCTTCCAGCTCGTCGCCGGGCCGGGACAGCGCGCCGTGCAACTGCCCGACCCGCAGCCGCAGCACCGGGTCGCGGAGGTCGGGCCCGTCCACCGCCGGACCGATCAGCTCGTCCCCGAGGTGGCCGCTGTCGAGGTACAGCACCCGCTTGCGGAAGCCGTGCGGGGTGGCGGGGGAACCGTTGTGCGGGACGTGCGGCGGCAGCAGCGACACGGTGTCGTGCGGGGTGCCGTGCTCCTGCCGGTCGAGGTCGTACCGTACGGCCCCGTCGTCGACGATGAGCAGCGTCCAGGCGTCGTGGACGTGCATCGGGTAGGCGTACTCGGTGAAGTGGGCGTGGAAGACCTCCACCACGCCCGGGATGCGCGGGCGCCAGGCGGAGACGTCCGGCTGAGCGACTGCGACCACGCAAAGAACGTACAAGACGGTCCCGCGCCGCGAACGGCAGTCTCATCCCATGGACACCGAGCCGATCCGCTTCGACACCAAGATCGCCGTACTCCTCCGCGAGGACCTGGAGCCCTGGCAGCGCCTGAACGTGACGGCGTTCCTCGTCAGTGGCCTGGGCAGCCGGTTGCCCGAGCTGGTCGGCGAGCCCTACGAGGACGCCGACGGCGTGGCCTACCTGCCGATGTTCCGCCAGCCGGTGCTGGTCTTCCAGGGCACGAAGGAGACCCTGAAGGCGGCCCACGCCAGGGCCCTCACCCGCGCCCTGCCCCGCGCCGTCTTCACCGCCGACCTCTTCGGCACCGGCAACGACCGCGACAACCGGGCGGCGGTACGGGCCGTCCCGACGGCGGACCTGGACCTGGTCGGCCTGGCCGTGCACGGCCCGCGCAACGCGGTGGACAAGGCGCTGAAGGGGGCGCGGATGCATCCGTGAGGGGTGGGTG
>NZ_JAJSZC010000337.1:0-6146 GCF_036815105.1 Streptomyces sp. IBSBF 3136 | reverse complement strand
CGCCTACACCGGGCAGCCCGCCCAGATCACCCACGGCCCGCGCAGCCGCCCCCGGGTCGCCCTCACCTTCCACGGCCAGGGCGACCCCCACCTCGCCGAGTCCCTGCTCAGCACGGCCGAACAGCGCGGTGCCCGGCTCACGGTGCTCGCCGTCGGCACCTGGCTGGACGAACACCCCGCCCTCGCCCGCCGCATCCTCGACGGCGGCCACGACCTCGGCAACCACACCCAGCGGCACGTCGCCGTCAACGCCATGGCCGAGCCCGAGGCCCGCCGGGAGATCACCGACTGCGCCGAACGCCTGAAGCGCCTCACCGGATCCATCGGCACCTGGTTCCGCCCCTCCCGCTCCCCGACCGCCTCCCCGCTGGTCGCCGGGCTCGCCCGGGCCGCGGGCTACCCGCACGTGCTCTCCTACGACGTCGACTCGCTCGACTACACCCGGCCCGGCGCCGACGCCATCACCCGCAAGGTCCTGGCCGACGTGCGCGCGGGATCGGTGGTGAGCCTGCACTTCGGCTACCCGGACACGGTCGCCGCCCTCCCCGCCGTACTCCACGAACTAGACCGGCGCCGGCTGCGCGCGGTCACCACCACGGAGCTGCTGAGCTGATGCAACCCACACGAGCCGCCCGCCTCCTGGCCGCCGGAGCCGCCCTGACCGCCCTGACGCTGCTGTCCGCGTGCGGAAGCGGCACCCAGCACCGCGAGGACGAGGCCCTCGCCAGCAAGCCGCCGGTCCAGCCGGAGCTGCGCAAGCAGCAGGTGAGCGTGTTGCCCGGGATGCCCCCGGTGCAGGACGCCACCGACCTCTACGCCGCGGACCGCCCGAACCGGCTCTCGCCCGTCGTCAAGGACTTCCCCTCCCGGGTCTACGTCCCCAACACCAACTCGAACACCGTCACCGTCATCGACCCGGCGACCTACCGGGTGCTGGAGACCATCCCGGTCGGCCGTCAACCGCAGCACGTGGTGCCGTCCTGGGACCTGAAGACCCTCTGGGTCAACAACGATCTCGGCAACAGCCTCACCCCCATCGACCCGAGCACCGGGAAGGCCGGCAAGCCGGTCGACGTGCACGACCCGTACAACCTGTACTTCACGCCCGACGGCAGGTACGCCGTCGTCATGGCCTCCAAGGACCGCCAGCTCGTCTTCCGGGACGCGCACACCATGAAGATCGCCAAGACCTTGCCCGTCGGCTGCTCCGGCGTCAACCACGCCGACTTCTCGATCGACGGCCGGTACTTCATCGTGTCCTGCGAGTTCAGCGGTGAACTGCTCAAGGTGGACACGGCGCGGATGGAGGTCGTCGCCCAGCAGAAGCTGCCGTACACGGGCGCCATGCCCCAGGACGTCAAGATCTCCCCGGACGGCAAGCTGTTCTACATCGCCGACATGATGGCCGACGGGGTGTGGATCCTGAACGGGGACACCTTCGACCGGCCGAGGCTGCTCGCCACCGGCAAGGGCGCCCACGGGCTCTACGTCAGCCGGGACTCCCGGGAGATGTACATCTCCAACCGGGGCGAGGGCACCATCTCCCTGTTCGACTTCACCCAGAACCGGCTCACCAAGAAGTGGCGCCTGCCCGGCGGCGGCAGCCCCGACATGGGCGGCGTCTCGGCCGACGGCAAGGTGCTGTGGCTCTCCGGCCGCTACAACTCCGAGGTGTACGCCATCGACACCCGCACCGGCACCGAACTGGCCCGCATCAAGGTCGGCAGCGGCCCGCACGGCCTGGCCGTCTACCCGCAGCCGGGCCGCTACTCACTCGGGCACACCGGCGTCTTCCGCTGAGCCGTCGCCGGCCGGTGCCCGGCCGAGCAGCAGCGCCTCCGCGCCCACCGCGCGGTAACCCGCCGCCTGGAACGCCCGCATGCTGCGGGCGTTCCCCGGCGAGACCTGCGCCCACACCGGCTCCGCCGCCAGTTGCCGGGCCGCCGTCACCAGCGCCCGGCCCAGCCCCCGGTGCCGGACGCCGTCGTCCACCTCGACGGACACCTCGAGCCGGCCGCCGACCCCGCGGCCCATGACCAGCACACCGCCGTCAGCCGTCCACACCCGCACCGCGTCACGCCGCCCGCGGGCGTAGCGGACACGGGGGTGGCCGGCGTCCTCGATCTCCCGCAGCGCGAGCGCTGGCCGGCCCGGTAGGGGCGCGCCGACCAGCAGCGCGTCGACGGTCTCGGCCCCGCGCCCGGTACGGGCCATGAGGGAGGCGAGGAAGACCGGGTTCATCGGCGCGGCGAGCGGGTCGCAGTCCACGGCGGCCAGGGCGCCCCGCACCCACCGCGGGTCCTCGTCCGTGAAGACCACGGAGTGCGCGGTGAACGCGAGCACCCCCGCGTCCCGCGGGCAGTGCTGCGGCACGACCGTCGTCCCGCCGTCCGCCGGCGGGAAGACGCCCCGCGCCGCCGCGTCGAGTATCTCCGCCAAGGTCTCCACCACCGCGCTCCTCCGCTCGCACCGGCCCGCACGGACCGGTACCGGCCCCCGTCGGCCGGCAGGCCCAGACTCGCAGACGGGATCGACGACGGCACCCGGCTTCTCCTCGTCCGGGTGGCCGCGGTACGGGACGTGCGCGGGGGCCGTTAATCTGACCAGCGTCAGTACGCCAGCACGGCATGAGCAACACGAGCAAAAAGGGGCGGATCGGTGGCGGACATCGAGGAAGCACGCAAGCAGTTCCAGCGGATCGACGCGGACGGTGACGGGTTCATCACCGCCGCCGAGTTCAAGTCCGCGCTGGCCCAGCAGGGTGACTGGAACGTCACCGACACGGTGGCGGAGGCCATCATCAGGACCCGTGACCTCAACGGCGACAAGGTGCTGTCGTTCGACGAGTTCTGGGCCTACCTGGCGAAGTGACCCGCGGCAGGGGTGCCGTCCCGCACGGAGGGCACCCCTGACCCGGCCGTCCGCAGGGCCGTGTCCACGGCCTACGACGCGGCCCAGGCGCGCAGCGCGGCCTTGGAGGCGAACGCGGCCACGTCCTTGTCGTGCGGCTCGCTGCTGTACTGGTGGAAGCGCCAGTCGGCCTTGATCCGCGGCTTGCCCGCGGTCACGTAGTCGGCGATCCAGAGGCCGTCGCCGGCGTAGGACGTGACGTCCTTGTTCAGCCAGTAGTCCCGGTTGGTGTACAGCAGGACCTTGTTGTGCGGCCGCAGTGCCTGCACCTTACGGATGAACAGGTCCTTCTCCGCGTTGCTCGCGTGGGTGCCGTCGCCGGTGGTCTCCCAGTCGACGGCGAGCAGATCGCCCCCCTTCTCCGGGGCGTGCGAGACGAAGTACTCGGCCTGGGCGCCGATCTGACCCGGCCACAGGAAGTGGTAGAAGCCGACGACCAGTCCCGCGTCGCGGCCCCTCTTGGTCTGCGCGGAGAGTCTCGGGTTGACGTACGAACGCCCCTCCGTCGCCTTGATGAAGACGAAGGAGAGGCCGTCCGTGTCGTACGACGAGGACTGGAACGCGCTGACGTCGATGCCGTGGAGCATGGGGGACTCCCTGAGTGCCAGTGGGGAGACAGGAGTTGACTGATATATGCCCACCCTGGCACGGCCGATCCGCCCGTGTACCCGGAACCTCAGCCCCGGTCCGTCACCGCGCCCAGCACCGACGCCGGCTTGGCCGACCAGTCGGACGTGATCAGGCTGGCGTGGTCCCCGGCCAGCAGCGTCAGCCGGGCGGCGACCTCGGCGTCCGTGGGGTTCGTGGAGGAGATCGCCGGGGAGACCCCGTCGGCGCCCGTGGTGATCAGGATGTAGTGGTTCGCCGAGTAGAACGACGTGTCGTAGCCGTTGTTCACGTACGCCGCCGCGTCACCGTCGAAGAAGACGAACCAGGGCCGGATCGAGGCGTCGTAACGGCTGGTGCGCGGGTCCCCGTTCGCGGCGCCGAGCACCGCAGGGAAGGCCTGCGCCCGGCCGATGTTCCCGGCCGCGTACAGGTCGCGCAGGTGCTCGCCGTACTCCTTGTCCGTCCAGTAGTGGTCGAACGGGTTGGACTGCTCGACCGTGCCCGGGATCAGCTCGAAGAGGAACTTGCCCCGCAGCGAGTCGCGGGCCGGCCAGGCGTCGGCCCGGGCCGCCGCGTCCAGGGAGGAGTAGGTCCCGCCGAGCAGGTCGGCCGGCTTGAACACGCTGTCGCCGAGCTTCTGCGAGACCAGCGTGTCGAACGCGGCCGGGCCGAGCCCGGCGTTGTTGTTGAACCCCACCTTCATCTCGACCTTGAACACGATCGGCGGGTGGTCGGGGTGCAGCTGGTTCCAGGCCGCGATGTTGTCCAGGCAGCTGCCGAGGTCCTGGTTGCGGCTCTTGCTGTACAGGTCGCTCGGTGTCTTGGCGGCCTCGCAGTTGTTGTCGTTGCCGAGCGGGTTGCTGTGACTCACCCGCCACCGGTGGGTGAGGCTGTCCACGTACACGTCCAGTTCCAGCAGCGAGGCGCCGGAGTCCAACGCCTGTGCGAAGTACGTGTACTTGGCCTTGTCGTACGCGTTGTGCGTCCCGATCGCCGTCGTCTGGGAGAACTTCGGCGACGCCGCCTGGGCGTGCCCCGGCACCGCTACCGCCAGCACGGCCACACCCAGCAGCGCCGCCAGCCGTCTCACCGCACGCATGACTCAACTCCCCTGAATCGTCACGGACTTGGCCGCAGACTAGGGGTAGTTGATTACTGCTCGGTAGCCCTTGGAAGGACAGAGGGGAACGGAACCGGCCGCCCCCCGGCGCCGTTCGTCAGCACTCGATGATGTTCACCGCGAGCCCGCCGCGCGCCGTCTCCTTGTACTTGACGGACATGTCGGCGCCGGTGTCCTTCATGGTCTTGATGACCTTGTCCAGGGACACCTTGTGCGAGCCGTCGCCGCGCATCGCCATCTTCGCCGCGGTGACCGCCTTCACCGCGGCCATGCCGTTGCGCTCGATGCAGGGGATCTGGACCAGGCCGCCGACCGGGTCGCAGGTCAGGCCGAGGTTGTGCTCCATGCCGATCTCGGCCGCGTTCTCCACCTGCTCGGGGGAGCCGCCGAGCACCTCGGCCAGGGCGCCGGCGGCCATGGAGCAGGCCGAGCCGACCTCGCCCTGGCAGCCGACCTCGGCGCCGGAGATGGAGGCGTTCTCCTTGAAGAGCATGCCGATGGCGCCGGCCGCGAGGAGGAAGCGGACCACCCCGTCCTCGTCGGCACCGGGCACGAAGTTGATGTAGTAGTGCAGAACGGCGGGGATGATGCCCGCGGCGCCGTTCGTCGGGGCCGTCACCACCCGGCCGCCGGCCGCGTTCTCCTCGTTGACCGCCATCGCGTAGAGCGTGATCCACTCCATGGCGTGGGCCAGCGGGTCGCCCTCGGCGCGCAGCTGGCGGGCCGAGAGGGCCGCACGGCGGCGCACCTTCAGACCGCCCGGCAGGATGCCCTCGCGGGACATGCCCCGCTGGACGCACTCGCGCATCACCCGCCAGATCTCCAGCAGACCCGCGCGTATCTCGTCCTCCGTGCGCCAGGCCCGCTCGTTCTCCAGCATCAGGGAGGAGATGGACAGGCCCGTCTCCTTCGTCAGGCGCAGCAGCTCGTCACCGGTGCGGAACGGGTACTTCAGCACCGTGTCGTCCAGCACGATGCGGTCCGCGCCGACCGCGTCCTCGTCCACGACGAAACCGCCGCCGACCGAGTAGTACGTCTTGGTGAGAAGCTCGGCGCCCGAGGCGTCGAAGGCCCAGATCGTCATGCCGTTGGCGTGGTACGGGAGCGCCTTGCGGCGGTGCAGCACCAGGTCGTCGTCGAAGGAGAACGCGATCTCGTGCTCGCCGAGGACCGAGAGCCGGCCCGACGCCTTGATGGCCGCCACCCGGTCGTCGGCGCCCTCCACGTCCACCGTGCGCGGCGAGGCGCCCTCCAGGCCGAGCAGCACCGCCTTCGGGGTGCCGTGGCCGTGGCCGGTCGCGCCGAGCGAGCCGTACAGCTCGCAGCGCAGGGAGGCGACGGAACCGAGCAGGTCCTCGTTGCGCAGGCGGCGGGCGAACATACGGGCCGCGCGCATCGGGCCGACCGTGTGGGAACTCGACGGGCCGATGCCGATCGAGAACAGGTCGAAGACCGAGATGGCCACGGGGACTCCTCAAGAACGGGGGTGGTGCGAAAGGGGGCGGTG
>NZ_JAJSZC010000336.1:0-6402 GCF_036815105.1 Streptomyces sp. IBSBF 3136 | reverse complement strand
GGCCCGGGCCGCTCCGCCCACCCAGGGCCACGCGGGGCAAGCGGCTGTCGGGCACCCCGGGGAGGCGGTCGCCGGAGTGCCCGGGGATCTTGCCATCGGCGGCGCGGAGACGGGTTCCGGGGAGGGGCGAGGGCCCGGGAGTGATCCCTGGCAGGGGTACGACCCGTGGGCCGTGGGTGCGGACGGGCGGCAGCCCCTGGCCGGTGGACCGTTGCAGCAGACCGGTGCCGGGGTGCTCACGCGCCGTCAGCGGGACAAGCGGGGCAGGCGGCTCCTGCTGGTGTGGACCGCCGTGGTCGCGATCGTCTCCAGCGGTGTCGGCGGCCTCGCCGGCGCCTATGTCGAGCGCGAGGGCGCCGGAGACGTGACGCTGCCGCAGGCCGGGAGCGTGCCCGCCGGACGGGCCCCGGACAGCGTCGCCGGGATCGCGGCCCGGGCCCTGCCCAGCGTCGTCACGCTGCACGTGAGCGGGGCCGACGAGGCGGACACCGGCACCGGCTTCGTGCTCGACGCCCGCGGGCACATCCTCACCAACAACCACGTCGTCCAGGCCGCCTCCTCCGGCGGCGAGATATCCGTGACGTTCAGCGGCGGCGACACCGCCAAGGCGAGGATCGTCGGCCGCGACAGCGGATACGACCTGGCCGTCGTCCAGGTCAGCGGGGTCCGCGGGCTCACCCCGCTGCCCCTCGGCAACTCCGACGACGTCCGGGTCGGTGACCCCGTCGTCGCCATCGGTGCGCCCTTCGACCTGGCCAACACCGTCACCTCCGGCATCATCAGCGCGAGGGAACGGCCCATCACCGCCGGCGGGGAGAAGGGCGACGGGAGCGACGTGTCGTACGTCGACGCGCTCCAGACCGACGCCCCGATCAACCCGGGCAACTCCGGCGGCCCCCTGCTCGACTCCCGGGCCCGGGTCATCGGCATCAACTCCGCCATCCGCTCGGCCGGGACCGGCTCCGACTCCGGCAGCGGCCAGGCGGGTTCCATAGGGCTCGGCTTCGCGATACCCGTCAACCAGGCCCGGCGGGTCGCCGAGGAACTGATCAACGAGGGGCACGCCACCCACCCCGTCATCGGCGTCACCCTCGACATGGGCTGGACCGGCGACGGCGCCCGCGTCGACAGCAAGGCCAGGGACGGCGGTCCGGCCGTCGCCGCGGGTGGACCCGCCGCCCGGGCCGGCCTCAGGGCGGGCGACGTGATCACCGAGGTGGACGGTCAGCGCGTCCACTCGGGGGAGGAACTGATCGTCAGGATCCGGGCCCATGAACCGGGCGACCGGCTGCGTCTGACGGTCGAACACGGCGGCGAGCGGGAGGTTTCACTGGTGCTGGGCGCTTCGGAGCAGAATTGACCGAAGTCCGGGACAGAACTGACAGAAGTCTCACCACGGGACGGTATCGGTGCCACTGTCGAGCCGGGTACCGTTGAGCGACCGAGGACTCGCAATGGGAGCGTCAGGTGTTCAATGACATAGGGCCACTGGAGCTGGTGACCATCATCGTGATCGCCGTTCTCGTCTTCGGTCCGGACAAGCTCCCGAAGGTCATCCAGGACGTGACGCGCACGATCCGGAAGATCCGGGAGTTCTCGGAGAGCGCCAAGCACGACATCCGCAGCGAGCTCGGACCCGACTTCAAGGACTTCGAGTTCGAGGACCTGAACCCCAAGGCGTTCCTGCGCAAGCAGCTGGACAGCGACGAGCTGGGGCTGAAGGAGATCCGCAACGGCTTCGACCTGAAGAAGGAGATGGCGGAGGTCACGGACGCGGTCAACAGCCGCGACGGCGGCGCCCCGTCCCCGTCGTCCCCCTCGTCCTCCGGCGGGCGCATCGACATGAGCAAGAAGCCCGAGGACCCCGGCCCGGACGACCGGCCGCCCTTCGACGCGGACGCCACCTGACCGACCCCGCCACCCGGGCCGTGCGACGCCTGTGACGCACGGCCCGCACGCGTGACGCGTTTCACACCCCGCGCCCGTGGAACCCGCAGAGCCTCCCGCGCACCGCGTGTGGAGGCCGTCCGCGCGACCCACGCGCCGGGCGGTTTCCCGGCGGCCGTCAGCGGTGTGGATATGCTGCCGAGTTGTTGTGCGGACCGGACGAGTACGCCCGAAGGGGGGCGGGCCGCCCCGGTCCGACGAGAGCGAGGAGGCGTCCGGGCATATGGAGACGACAAGTCGGGTGGGCGCGCAGGCGCCGGCCGCGGAGGGCGGACAGCAGTCCCGCTCCGCCCGGCGTACGGTCGACGCCTACCTGGAGGCGCCTTTCCCCTGGTACGGCCTCGACGAGGCCTTCACGGGGCCGCGCTGGCTGATGCAGGTCGGCACCGCGGCCGACGGGGCCGTGGAACACGGTTCGATCGGGCACGGTGACGAGCCCTCCGTACGCAACGAGCACATGGCCGCGTCGGCGGCGGACGAGCCACGGGAGAAGTTCGCGGTCGTGGTGACCGTCGCCGCGAACCCGTCCCGCAGGAGCGCCGACGGCACGGGCCTGCTGGAGGCGACGTCGGTGTCCTCGGCGGCCTGGCTGGCCGGTGTGGGGCTGCTGTCGTTCACCTGGCCCGGCCAGATGGACCACAGCCTCCGCGACGACTGGCTGGACCAGCAGACGGAGACGGCGTGGGCCCTGGCCGACGACCTGGACGGCCCGGAGTGGTCCAGACTCTCCCTCCCGGTGGACGGCGTGCCCGCCGAGTTCCACTACCGGGAGTCCGAGTTCGGCTGGGTCCTGGCCGGCACCACCGGGGCCGGAGCGCATGTCGGGGCGTACGGGCGGGGGATGAGCGCGTACGGCCTCGGCTTCGCGATGATCAAGGACATCGCCGAGTACGCCTGAGGGCCCCGGCCCGCGCACGGCGAAGGGGGTGCCGGCACCACCGGCGCCCCCCCGTGCCGAGAGGCCCTCGGACGCTCGTGCCGAGAGGCACTCAGACGCGCACGCCCCGTCCGGCAGGACATCACCCGTTCGGCCCCCCCGGGTCCGGCCCCCGTGCCGCGAGCGGCGGGCCCGGCGCCCTCACGTTCACTCAGCGTCATCCTCGGGAGTGCGCGGCCGCACCCCCGCGCTTAGCGTCGCAGGTGTCGACCAGCCAGGGAGTGGACATGGGCCGGACCAGGCGCAGCAGGACCCCGAACACCGTCCGTGAGCGGACGCAGGACATCGTGTCCCGCGCAGTGGCGGCACCGACCCGGGACCACACGCTCCCGCACGCTCCACCGCGTCGGCCCACCCGCCTGCGCATATCCCAGAACAACCCCTGGTCGATCACGGTGATGAGCTTCCTCTTCCTCGGGAGCCTCGGGGTGTGCGTCCTCGGTGCCGTGCTCGCCACATCGGTGATCATGGCGGTGGTGGCTCCGGGCGCGGGGCCGTCGCTGTCGCAGACGCTGTTCATCGCCGCCGTGGTCGTCGCCGGCGAGATCCTCCTGGGCACCGCCGTGGCATGCCTGTGCGGCTTCACGTTCAACCACACAGCGCGGTTGAGCGGCGGCCTGGAAGTGGCCCTGACCGACGATCTAGCCGATCCGGCACCCGCGGGAGGCCGGGGAGAAGAAGCGCGGGAAGCACCGGCTCCGGCCGACACCCCCAGCTGAGCGCAGCCCGAGAGGACGGCTCCACCGCCGGCCGGACCCGCCCTCACACGGTCACGGGAACCGGGTGGATCTCGTCGGCCCGATGGCCGGCACGTTCGTGGACACGCTGGACCGCTTCGGCCGAGGGCGCCTCGGAGAGGCAGTAGACCGTGCCGGACTCCGGATCCGCCCAGGCCTTCTCGTTTTTCAAGGTGATGGAGCCAACCCTCCGTGGTCTGCCCTTCAGGCCGGCGTACGTCGTGCTGCGGCAGGGAAGCCACCAGGAGGCGAAGTCCCGAGTGGACCTGTAAGCGGTACAGCAGCGAAGTGCAGCAGCCCCAGCAACCGGCAGCGCCCACCATCGTCGCTCACGACCCTCGCGGCATCCTGTATGACCTTGACTGACCGATCTCCGTAGCGGTTCCGGGCGGCTCGGCCGATGTCGCCAGACACAGTGATCGGCCTGATAAGGATGAGGCCACGGGTTCACAGACGGGAGCGGCGTATCCGGCAATGGGTGCACCGCTTTCGTCATCCGCCGTCTTCCGACGTGATCAAGACTGTCAGCCCCGAGTGCTAGAAACACCCGCATGGTGTACAGATTCACGGCGCAGATTGCTTGCGGGTTCGATGACCCGGACCAAGACGACTGCGTAATGGCAGGTGTGGCCGAGTCGGACGACGAGGATGGGTTCTCCCTCTTGTTCATGTGCGACTTCGAGGAACCCGACACGCAGGAAGTGTCCTTGGGGATGGACACACTGCCTTGTCACACCGGACCAGGGCACCGCCTACGGCTGCGTACGCGAGGTGGAACTGGACGGGGATGTGCTTCGGGTGACATTGGACCCTTCGTCGTCGGACGCGCTCGGCCTGGCCGATCCCGTCGTCGAGGCCCTGCTGCGGGCGCCGGCGGCGGAGATGGCACGCATGCGCGAGGTGCTGCCCCGCATCTTGACGTACGGACGTCCCAGTGCCCGCCCCGCCTGAGGCTGATCAACCTGTAGCAAGCGCAGCAGCGGACTAAAGCAACCGCTTTGACTGCCATTGGTCGTCATGGCCCCACGCGGACTCCCTGACCGGCTCCTGAAGCGGTGGCCGGCGACGGCCGCACGCCCTTCACCTGCCCGCTCGGCGAGACTCGGACAGCGGCGCTCGACTGGGGCATTGGGACTCCGGCGACCTCACGTTGCAGGGCGCCCCGCACGGAGGAAGTCGACGTACTCGTCTCCGGCCAAGCCTGCATTCACCCAGCGATGACGGACCGCTCCGGTTCGACGCTCAGCCTCAGTCATCGCGCCTGCCGCATCGTCGGTAACAGCCAGCGTCTGGCCGAACTGGTCATAGGGGTCGAGCGGTGGGAACTCCAGGAGATCATAGAAGTTCTCGCTGCCCACGTCTTCTACGACGTGCAGTGTCACCTCGTACCCGCGCTTGGTGGACTCGATGCCGACCCAGCGAATGGCCGGTGTCCCGGCCCCCTGCACGGGCCCGAGAAACTGCTCAATCCCTTGCCCACGCCGCAGAGCACCGACAGCGAACGTCTCGACCAGATAGCGCATGGGCGCAGCGTACGACGCGGGGGCCCGTGCCCCCTCACGTGTCCCAGCGAACGGGTAGCCATGGGGGACACCGGGCAGTCGCAGGGAACAGACACGAGAACGGCCCCCGACCGTGTCGCCTGGTCGGAGGCCGTTCTACCTGCGCGGTGCGTGTGGGATTTGAACCCACGGTGACTCGCGCTACGACGGTTTTCAAGACCGCACGCCACAGCCCGCCCGAGGAGTGCGGGCGATCAATCACCGGTGAAGACGGGGACGATCACTGCTGCGATCGCAGAGAGCAGGCCGGCTACGGCCAAGAAGGCGTTGAACTTTTCCTTCGCGGTCGGGAAAACGGCACGACTCACGTCCCCGACCTTGCTCCGCAGCACGATCATCTTGAGTTTCTGCCAACGATGCTGGCGGTTTCGGCACCCCATCAGTACGCCGTAGGCGTTGTTCCGGCAGTAGGTCCGACCGTCCCGATTGACCGCTCCACACCAGACTGGCACCTGGAAAGAAGCGTAGGCGAAGACCGCAATGGACAAGGCGGCGATGATCGGGAGGGTCCATCGCTGGGTCCACGCGACGACGAGTGCTCCAACCGCGACATATCCCCAGTACAAACGCATGGCTTTCCCCAAGAGAGCGCAGCGTAATGGCATATGCGCAGCTCAAGCAGCAGCACGAATCAGACAGCATCGCCGCTATGGCGCGTGCGTCCCTCTTGACTACCGGTGCTTCTGACGTGACGTTCCGGGCCGTCCCTGGACCGCGCGGGGGCGCTCAACGACCACCAACGCTGACAAGCGACTGCGGCTCCGCCGCTGGTCAGCAGGTTGACCAAGGACGGAGCCGCAGATCGCAGAGGCGTGGCGTCAGAACTTGTTCGTCTGGAAAAGTAGCAGGTCAGAGACCTTCCGGGTCCTTCGGGGCCGTGATCGGGCCGTCAGAGTGGGAAGCCTCGGTGAAGAGGGCGTCCACGGCGGACCGGGTGCGGCTGTCACTGCTGGGCATGGGGTGTGTGTACGTGCGCAGCGTGAATGCCGGATCGGCATGACCTAGGTACTCGCTCAGAGCCTTGATGCTCTCCCCGGCGTCGAGTCCCGATCCATCGCCTGCTCACCGGTCTTCTTGTTCACCATCTTCGGTTCCGGCGCGGTCGCCACGAACACCACGGCGGTCGAAAGGTCGATCTTGAACGACGGCATGAAGTACTCCCAGTGTCGAAGCTCCGGAGCAGCTCAAAGAAGAGCCGCTTTGCTCGCTGTCCTAGGAC
>NZ_JAJSZC010000335.1:2314-6404 GCF_036815105.1 Streptomyces sp. IBSBF 3136 | reverse complement strand
CCCCCGACCGCCCCCACGCCCGGCTGCGTGCGGTCCTGTTCGACATGGACGGCACCCTCGTGGACACCGAACGCCTGTGGTGGGAGGCGGTCGAGCAGGTCGCCGGACGCGCGCTGACCGAAGCCGACCAGCCGGAGGTGCTCGGCCGCCCCGTCGAGCACACCGCCGGCTGGCTCACCGCGGCCACCGGCAGGCCCGCCGCCGAGCTCGCCGCCGACCTGCACCGCGAGTTCGCCGAGCGCGTCCGCAACGGCATCGTGCCCCGACCCGGCGCCGTCGAGCTGCTGGACGCCCTCGCCGCCGACGGCATCCCGGCCGCCCTGGTCACCGCGTCCCCGCGCGCGGTCGCCGACGTCGTCCTCGACGCCCTGGGCGCCCACCGGTTCGCCACGTCCGTCACCGCCGACGACACCGTCCGCACCAAGCCCGCCCCCGACCCCTACCTCGCCGCCTGCCGGGACCTCGGCGTCGACCCCGCGGCCTGTGTCGCTGTGGAGGACACCGGGACCGGCGTGGCCTCCGCCGAGGCGGCCGGGTGCGCGGTGCTCGCCGTGCCCTCGCTCGCGCCGATCGCCGAGGCGCCCGGCCGGACCGTCCGGGACAGCCTGACCGGGGTCACGGCCGCCGGTCTGGAACGCATGGTCGTACCCCGGCTCCGCGTGATGAGCTGGAACCTGTGGCTCGGCGGCAGCCAGGTCGACGACCACCGCGCCAAGCAGGTCGAGGCGGTCCTCGGCAGCGGCGCCGACGTCGTCGGGCTCCAGGAGACCGGCGGGACGGCCGCCCAGGAGCTGGCCGAGGCCCTCGGCTGGCACCACCACCGGGCCGGCGAGAACCTCGGCGTCCTCAGCCGTCACCCCATCACCGCCCGCTTCGGCGACCCGGACGTCGGCTTCTACGGCGCGTCAGGGGTCCGGATCGCGGTCGCCCCCGGCCACGAGGTCGACGTCTGGACCGCACACCTGCACTACACGCCGTACGGGCCCTACGAGGCGGCGTTCGACGGACTGCCGGCGGACGAGCTGATCGCCCACGAGGAGCTGCGGCTCGGCCAGATGCGCGACGCCCTGGACCGTATCGCCGGGTCCGCGCGCGAAGGCGTCCCGGTCGTGCTCGTCGGCGACTTCAACTGCCCCTCGCACCTGGACTGGCCGGACGTCCGGTGGCCGGTGACCGAGGCGGCCGAGAAGGCGGGGTTCGCCGACTCCTACCGCGAGGCCCACCCCGAGCCCGCCGCCCGACCCGGGCACACCTGGTCGCCGGTCCACCCGGTGCACGAGGACGGCAGCGGCCGGCCCGAACCACAGGACCGGATCGACTACGTCCTGCACCGCGGCCTGACCGTGCTCGACTCCCGCACGCTGGTCACCGGCACCCCGCGGCCCTGGCCGGACGTGGCGGGCAACGAGTGGCCCTCCGACCACGCGGCGGTCGTCACGACCTTCGCCCTGCCGGCCGGGTGACCGGGGGTTACCGCAGGTCACCATTGCGTCGCCGGTGTTGATCCCGTAGGTTGTGCCGAACTTTCTACCGACTGGTAACACCGGCAGGTACCCCATGCGCTGGCCCTTCGGCCGTCCCACCACCGTCCGCTCGCGGATCGTGGCGCTCGCGCTCGCCCCGGCCGTCGCCCTGATGGCGCTGTGGAGCTTCGCCATGGTGTCGGTCACGGCCGAACTGCGCGCGCTGATCCGGCTCCAGGGGGTGTACGAGGACTTCGGCACCCCCGTGGACACCGCGGTCGGTCAGATCCAGATCGAGCGCCGGATGTCCGCCGCCTACCTGGGGACCCGCCGCGACATGACCGCCGCCGGCGACCTGCTCGGCCAGCAGCGCCGTACCGACCGGGCCGTCGACGCCCTGCGCCAGGCCGTCCGGGACGGAGACGACGGCCGGCTCACCGACCGCCAGCGGCAGGCCCTTGACACCATGGTCGCCGCCACCGGGAGACTCGAGGGACTGCGCGAGCACGTGCTCGCCAGGGACATCACCTGGGACCGGGCGGTCGACGCCTACAGCGCGCTGGTCGAGCCCGGCTTCGACGTGCAGTCCACGCTCACCGCGCTCCAGGCCGGGCAGCTCGCCCGCGAGGCCCAGGTCGTCACCGAACTGGTGCGGGTCCGCGAGTTCGTCTCCCGGGAGGACGCCCTGGTCGCCGGTGCGCGCGCCGCCGGGACCCTCACCGACCGGCAGTACGACAGCCTCACCTCGACGATCGAGGACCGGCGCGTCTTCGAGCGCACCTACGTGCCCGACCTGCCCGCCGACTCGCGCGCCCTGTTCGAGCGGTTCCATCGCGACGGCACCTACCGCTCGCTGGTGCGGGGCGAGGACGCGCTGCTGCGGGCCGGTGCCGGAGGGGCCGGGCAGGCCGTCGCCGCCGACACCTGGCGGTCCACCACCGACCGGGCCGTCAAGCGCTACATGCGACTGTGCACCCGCTCCGCCGAGAACTCCGCCGCGCGGGGGCGTGCCTTCGCCTACCACGAGCTGACCAAGGCCGCCGTCGTGGGCGCGGCCGGTCTCGCCGCCGTGACGCTGTCGCTGTGGCTCGCGGTGCGTGGCGCCCGGCGCATCTCGCGCCGCCTGGAGACCCTGCGGGACGCGGCGGACGTGCTCACCACCCGGCAACTCCCGGACGTCATGCGCAGGCTGAGCGCGGGGGAGCGGGTGGACGCGCTCGCCGAGGCGCCGCCGCTCGCCGCCGACGAGGCGGGGGACGACGAGATCGAGCAGGTCGGCCGCTCGTTCAACACCGCTCGGCACGCCGCGGTGGAGGCCGCCGTCAAGCAGGCCGGACTGCGCCGGGGCCTGTTCGCCGTGCTGCTCAACATCGCCCGGCGCAACCAGGCGCTGGTACACCGTCAGCTCAAACTGGTCGACACCCTGGAGCGGCGCACGGACGACCCCGACGTACTGCGACAGCTGTTCCGCATCGACCATCTGACCACCCGTATGCGCCGGCACGCGGAGAGCCTGATCATCCTGTCCGGCGCCGCGCCCGGCCGGCGCTGGCGCGGGCCCGTGCCGGTCGCGGACGTCGTCGCCTCGGCGGTGAGCGAGATCGAGGACTACACGCGGGTGGTGGTCCCGCCGATGCCCGAGACCGCCGTCGCGGCGGACGCCGTCGCAGACATCGCGCACCTCCTCGCGGAACTGCTGGAGAACGCCACGGCGTTCTCGCCGCCGCACACCCAGGTCACACTGCGCCCGGGACGGGTCGGCGGCGGCTTCGTCCTGGAGATCGACGACCGGGGCCTCGGTCTCGACGCCGAGCAGCGCGCCCACGCCGAGCGCACCCTCACCGACCCCGACGCCTTCGACCCGACCCGGCACGACCGGCTCGGCCTGTACGTCGTCGGCCGCCTCGCCGCCCGCCACGGCATCACCGTGACCCTCCGCGACTCGCCGTACGGCGGCACGACGGCGGTGGTACTGCTGCCGCGGGGGGTGCTGGCCGAGGCGGAAGGCGCCGGTGCGGGTGCCGTCGGGGGCGTCGGTCCGGGTGTCGTCGCCGGTGCCGGCGTCGGGCGGGCTGTGGGCGCCGGTGCCGGCGCGGTGGCCGGGGGCGGTGCTGCCGCGGGGGCCGACCCGGCGCACGCGCCCGGGTCCGGCGCCGGGCCCGCACCCGGCCCTGGTGCCGGGGCGGATGCCGGCTCGGTACACGCCGGCGACTCTGTCGCCGGAACCGATCCCGGCGCGGGTGTCTGGCCGGGTGCCGGTTCTGGCGTCGGGCGGGGTGTGGGCGCCGGTGCCGACGCGGTGGCCGGGGGTGGTGCCGCTGAGGGTGCCGGCTCGGCGCACGCGTCGGGCTCGGTCGCCGGGACCGACCCCGGCCCGGGCGCAGGTGGTGGTGCCGGACCCGGCGCCGTCGCCGGGGCGGGTGGCGGTGCGGCGCACACGTTCGGCCCGGTCACCGGGACCGATCCTGGCGCAGGCGCAGGCGCAGGCGCAGGCGCAGGCGCAGGCGCGAGTGCTGGTGCCGGACCCGGCGCGGAGCGGCCGCTTCCGGGGCGGCGGCCGGAGGCGGCCGAGCCGTTGGCGGGGCTGCCGTCGAGGAGGCGGAGCGCGCCCGGGCCCGTGCCCGAGG
>NZ_JAJSZC010000335.1:0-2304 GCF_036815105.1 Streptomyces sp. IBSBF 3136 | reverse complement strand
CGGGCGGCGGGGGGGGAGGTGTGGGGGGGTGTGCCTTGTCGGTGGGGGAGCGGGGGCGGGCCGGGGCGGGGGGCCCCCGGCGCCCCCGCGCTGCCCACCCGCACCCGCCAGGCCTCCCTCGCCAGGGAACTGCGCGAGGAGCCGCCGCCCCGGGCCGCGGCACCCGTGCGCGAGGTCGACGCCGACGAGATGCGCGCGATCTTCGGCGCCTTCCAGCGCGGCCTGGACCGCGGCCGCAAGGGCCTTACGGCGGCCGACGGCCCGCACGCACCCACCGGGGCCGCCCGCCTCCCCGACGGCGGCGACCCGGTCACCGACACCACCGGCACCACCGACATCACCGACGCGGACCCGGTGACCACCCACGCCGACGAAGGGACGGACACCGACGATGCACGGTGACGACCAGAACCCCGAGAACCCGTCCCCGGTCGCCGGCGCGCCCGGCACGGACCTCGGCTGGCTGCTCGACGACCTCGTATCCCGTACGGACCACGTCCGCCAGGCCGTGCTGCTCACCGCCGACGGCCTTCCGCTGAGCAGCTCGGACGGCATGCGCAGACGGGACATCGAGCACCTGGCCGCCGTCTGCTCCGGCTTCCACGGCCTCGCCCGCTCGGCGGGGGAGCGTTTCGAGGCGGGGGAGGTGCGGCAGACCATGGTCATGCTGGAGGACGCCTACCTCTTCATCACCCCCGCCGGGCACGGCAGCCGCCTCGCCGTGCTCAGCGAGGCGCGCACCGACGTCGGACAGCTCGCCCACGAGATGGCCCTGCTCGTCCGCCGCCTCGGCCGCCACCTGGACGCCGCCACCCGCTCGGCCTCCTGATCCCCCGGTGAGCGACGAGCACTGGTACGAGGACGAGACCGGCTCGATGGTGCGCCCGTACACCGTGACCCGCGGCCGCACCCGGCCCTCGGGCGCGCACCCCATCGACCTCATGTCCCCGGTCAGCGCACTGGACACCGCGACACCGGGACCGGACGTCGACCACGCGCGTGCCGCGCTGCTCGACCTGATCAGGCGCGGCCCGCGACCGGTCGTGGAGCTGGCCGCGGACGCCGATCTGCCCCTGACCGTCCTGCGGGTCCTGCTCGGTGACCTGGCCGAGGCGGGCCTGGTCCGCATCGGCGAGCCGCGCCGCGTCACGGCCGACGGCCCCGCCACCGATCCGGGACTGCTGCGGGAGATCATGGAGCGGCTGCGCGAACTGTAGGCACCCCGGCACCGGAATCCCCCCCGGCAGCGGAACCGCCCCCGGTCACCGGAACCGCTCCCGACACCGGAACCGGCGCCGCCCGCACGCAACGAATCGCCGCCCCGCCCGCCTGTCACGCAACGAACCGCGCACAGGCGCGCAACGGCTCCTTCTTGTCCGGCCGAGCGCGGCGACCGTACCGTCTTCGTGGCACCCGAAAACCCGGCCCGGCCACCCAGAACCCCGCTTCCCCGGTGAGGACCCCGCATGCGCACCGCCCTGCTCCAGAGCTCCGGCCGCCCCGGCTCCGTCGCCGAGAACCTCAAGGTCCTCGACGCCGCCGCGGGCCGGGCCGCCGCCTCGGGCGCCGCGCTGCTGGCCGCGCCGGAGATGTTCCTCACGGGGTACGCGATCGGCGACGACATCGCACGCCTCGCGGAGCCCGCCGACGGTGACTCCGCCGACGCCGTCGCGGAGATCGCCGGCCGGCACGGTCTGGCCATCGCCTACGGCTACCCGGAGCGCGACGGCGAGACGGTGTACAACTCCGCCCAGCTGATCTCCGCCGACGGCACCCGGCTCGCGAACTACCGCAAGACGCACCTCTTCGGCTGCGCCGAGCGTGACCACTTCACCCCGGGCGAGCAGTCGCTCGTCCAGGCCCGGCTGGGCGGCCTGACCGTCGGCATCATGATCTGCTACGACGTCGAGTTCCCGGAGAACGCGCGCGCCCACGCCCTGGCCGGCACCGACCTGCTCGTCGTGCCGACGGCGAACATGCACCCGTTCCAGTTCGTCGCGGAGTCCATGGTGCCGGTGCGTGCCTGGGAGAACCAGATGTACGTCGCGTACGTCAACCGGGTCGGCGCGGAGGGCGAGTTCGAGTTCTTCGGGCTCTCCGCACTGGCCGGGCCCGACGGGATCGCCCGCAGCCGCGCCGGCCGCGGGGAGGAACTGATCGTCGCCGACGTCGACCCCGCCTTCCTCGCCGCCTCCCGCGAGGCCAACCCGTACCTGAAAGACCGCCGTCCCGGTCTGTACGGGTCCCTGGTCTGACCCCACCGGGACCCTGACCCGCCCCCCCGGGTCCGGTCCGCCCCCGTCG
>NZ_JAJSZC010000334.1:0-6449 GCF_036815105.1 Streptomyces sp. IBSBF 3136 | reverse complement strand
GTCGAGGAGGGACGCGGGGGTGGCGGGCATGTCCTGCTTCCGGTGGTTGAACAGGGTACGAAGTCCATTGTTTCAAACGCGCCGGGACGCCCCGGAGGGTGGTGGGGAGCTCACACTGCGCGTTTACCGGGACAGCGCGATCAAGGGGGCGGCACAATGACGGCGGACGAGCGCACGTGAGAAGGGCGGACACGTGACCGAGGGACCCTCCCCGACGGCCGGATCGGCGCGGCTGAACACCACCGTGGCGCACAACGCGCGGGTCTGGAACTACTGGATCGGCGGCAAGGACCACTACGAGGTCGACCAGCGGGTCGGCGAGCACGTCTCGGGGATGTTCCCGGTGATCCGGGCGGTGGCCCGCGCGGACCGCGACTTCCTGGGGCGGGCGGTGCGGTTCCTGGCCGCCGAGCGCGGACTGCGCCAGTTCCTCGACATCGGCACCGGGCTGCCCACGGTCAACAACACCCACGAGATCGCCCAGCGCATCGCGCCGGAGTCACGGATCGTGTACGTCGACAACGACCCGATCGTGCTCGTGCACGCTCGCTCCCTGCTCACCAGCTCCCCCGAGGGCGTCACCGACTACGTCGACGCCGACGTGCGCGACCCCGACGCCATCGTCCGGCGCGCCGCCGACACCCTGGACCTGGACCGGCCGGTCGCCGTGATGATGCTCGGCATCCTCAACTTCGTGCTGGACGACGCGGAGGCCGCGGACATCGTGCGGCGCGTCATGGCGGCGGTCCCCTCCGGCAGCCACCTGGTGCTCACCCACCCGACCTTCGACGCCGAGGTGGGCGGTGAGGGCAACGTCGCGGCGATGGAGTTCTGGAACGCCAACGCCACCCCGCCGATCACCGCCCGGAGCCGCGCCGCGATCGCCGCGTTCCTCGACGGCCTGGAGCCGGTCGAGCCGGGGCTCGTGCCGTGCTCGCGGTGGCGCGCCGGGTCCGACACCGCCTCGGTGCCGCAGTACGGCGTGGTGGCCGTGAAACCCTGACCCCGAGCGCGGGGGCCGAGCCCGTCGAGGAGGACGTATGACCACTCTGGCCGACCCGGTGCCCGGCGGGCGCCCCGGCGACCTCGACCGGGTCGCCGCGCTCACCGCCGACCTCGCCGACCGGAAGGTGCACGGCATCGTCCTGGCGTACGTGGACACGGCGGGCGTCGGCCGGGTCAAGACGATCCCGACGGCACGCCTCGAGGCCGCCGTCGCCTGGGGGGTCGGCATGTCGCCGGTGTTCGACACGTTCCTGGCCGACGACTCGATCGTCACCACCGACGTCCTCGGCTCCCCCGACGGCGACCTGCGGCTCTACCCGGACCTCGACCGGCTGGTGCCCCTCGCCGGGCAGCCGGGCTGGGCCTGGGCGCCGGTGGACCGGATCACCCAGGAGGGCGAGCGGCACCCCGGCTGCGCCCGGACGTTCCTGCGCCGGATCGTCACGGACGCCGCCGAACGGCACGGACTCGGCTTCCGGGCGGCCGTCGAGATCGAGTGGGCGGTCGGGCTCGGCACCGCACCCGGCGACGCGTTCGTCCCGGCGGTGTCCGGACCGGCGTACGGCGCCACCCGGCAGGTGGAGCTGAGCGACTTCACCGCCGACCTGCTCGCCGCGTTCGCGGCCCAGGGCGTGGACGTCGACCAGCTCCATCCCGAGTACGCGGCCGGGCAGTTCGAGGTCTCGGTGGGCGCCCTCGACCCGGTGGCGGCGGCCGACCGCAGCGTGCTGGTGCGCCAGACCATCCGCGCGGTGGCACAACGCCACGGCCTGCGCGTCTCGTTCGCGCCCGCCGTGCTCGCCGAGGGGGTCGGCAACGGCGGCCACCTGCACCTGTCCTGCTGGCGCGGCGGGGTCAACCTGCACGCGGGCGGCGCCGGCCGGCACGGCATGACGGCCGAGGCCGAGTCGTTCGCGGCCGGGGTGCTCGCCCACCTGCCCGCCCTGACGGCGGTGACCGCGCCGAGCCCCGCCAGCTACCTGCGGCTGAAGCCCTCGCAGTGGGCGGGGGTGTTCACCGCCTGGGGCCTGGAGACCCGCGAGGCGGCGCTGCGGGTCGTCATGGGCACCGCGGGCCGCCGGGACCAGGACGCGAACATGGAGGTCAAACCGGTCGACCTGGCCGCCAACCCCTACCTGGCGCTGGGCTGCGTGATCGCCGCGGGACTCGACGGGCTGACGGCGTCCCTGCCGCTGCCCGAGGAGATCACCGGGGACCCGGCCCGCTACGGCGACGACGAGGCCGCCGCGCTCGGCGTACGGCGGCTGCCGCGGTCGCTGCCGTCGGCCGTCGAGGAGTTCCGGGCCGACCAGGTGCTGCGGGCCGCGCTGGGCCCGGTCCTGGCGGACGCGGTGACCGCCGTGCGGCTCGGGGAGGCGGCGGCCGTGGAGGGCCTGGACGACGCGCGGGTGGCGGCCGCCTACCGCTGGAAGTACTGACCGTGGCCGCGCCCGGCCCGGTCCACGAGGCCCTCGAAGCGCTGCCCCTCGTCGACCACCACTGCCACGGCGTGTCCACGGCCGATCTGCCACCCGGGCGGTTCGAACCGCTGATCACCGAGGGCGGGGCCTGGCCCGGCGTCTCCCCCTTCGACACCCCGGTCGGCGTGGCCGTGCGCCGGCACTGCGCGCCCCTGCTGGACCTGCCCCGGCACGCGCCCGCCGCCGACTACCTGGCCCGGCGTTCCGCCCTCGGCCCCCGCGAGGTCAACCGGCGCTTCCTGACCGCCGCGCACGTCGAGGCCCTCTGCGTCGACACCGGCTACGCCCCGCACCCCGGCACCTCCCCCGCCGACCTGGCCGAGGCGGCCGGTGCCACCGCCTACGAGGTGGTCCGGCTGGAGCGGATCGCCGAGGCGGTGGCGGCGCGCGGTGTGACGGCGGGCGGGTACGCGGCCGGGTTCCGGGCCGCCGCCGAGGACGCCGTACGACGGCCGGGCGTGGTGGCGGTGAAATCGGTGGCCGCCTACCGCACCGGCTTCGCCCTCGACCCCGAGCGCCCCGCGGACGCGGAGGTCACGCGGGCCGCCGGACGATGGCTCGCGCGCGGCGGGCGCCTGACCGACCCGGTCCTGGTGCGGCACCTGCTGTGGACCGCCGTCGACCTGGGCCTGCCGCTGCAACTGCACACCGGCTTCGGCGACGCCGACGTACGGCTGCACCACGCCGACCCCGCCCTGCTCACCGACTGGCTCCGCCTGACGGCCGGCACCGTCCCGGTCCTGCTGCTGCACTGCTGGCCGTACCACCGTCAGGCGGCTTACCTGGCCGCGGTGTTCGAGCGGGTCCACCTGGACGTCGGCCTGACCCTGCACCACACCGGGCCGGCCCGCTCCCGGGCGGTACTGGAGGAGGCGCTGGAGATCACCCCGTTCCGCAAAATGCTGTACAGCTCGGACGCCTGCGGTGTGGCCGAGTTCCACCACCTGGGCGCGCTGTCCTTCCGGCAGGGGCTGGCCGGAATGCTCCAAGCCCGGGTGGACTCCGACGAGTTGAGCCTGCCGGACGCCCTGCGCATCGCGGCCTGGACGGGCCGCGACAACGCCCGCCGACTGTACGGACTGCCCGAGAACGATCCGGCCCGCGACTGAGCGGGCCGCTCACCCGGAAAGTATGATCAAGCAATGTCTGACATGACCGAAACCACGCCCGGCTGGCTGACCACGGACGAACTGGAAATGGCCAGGGCCCGTATGCCGATCCTCTACGTCGAGGCCGTGCCCGTGCGCGTGGACGACAGCGGCGAAGTCACGAGCATCGGACTGCTGCTGCGCATCGGCCCGGACGGAACGGTCAGCCGGACCCTGGTCTCCGGCCGCGTCCTGCACCACGAACGGGTCCGCGACGCGCTGCTGCGCCACCTGGAGAAGGACCTCGGCCCGGTCGCGCTGCCCCGGGTGCCCTCCTCCCTGCAGCCGTTCACGGTCGCCGAGTACTTCCCGACGGCCGGCGTCACGCCGTACCACGACCCCCGTCAGCACGCGGTGTCCCTCGCCTACGTCGTGCCGGTCACCGGCGACTGCCGGCCCCGGCAGGACGCGCTGGACCTCGTGTGGTTCAGCCCCCAGGAGGCCGCCTCGGCGGCCGTGCAGGGCGAGATGCCGGGCGGGCACGGGGTGCTGCTGAAGCAGGCGCTCGCGCACGTGGGCGTGGTGTCCTGACGATCACCGACCGGACCGGCCTGTCTATCAGGCCGGTCCGGTCGCTGACCAGGGCTTTCCCCGAGGTGTTCAGGCCACGTTCAGGCTCACGGACCGCCGTGGCAACACCTGCACCAGAAGCACCAAAACCCTGGTAAAGAGGGCTGGGGAGAAGGCGGTCACCCGTGCGAGGGTGCCGCTCATGAGCACAGAGCACGTCCTCGACCGCCGGCCCGGCGGCCACGCCCGTGACCGCGTCCGGACGACCGCGAACAAGGTGCCCGAGGTCACCGCGTACTTCTGGATCATCAAGGTCCTCACCACCGGCATGGGCGAGACCGCGTCCGACTGGCTGGCGCACCTCCTCGGTCCGGTTCCCGCGGTCGGTCTCGGCGGACTCGGCTTCGTGGCCGCGCTCGTGCTCCAGTTCGCCGTCCGCCGGTACGTGGCGTGGATCTACTGGACGGCGATCGTCATGGTCAGCGTGTTCGGCACGATGGCGGCCGACATCCTGCACGTCGGCCTGGGCATCCCGTACACCCTCTCGACGCCCCTGTTCATGATCGCCCTGGCCGCCGTGTTCGCCCTCTGGTACGCCGCGGAGCGGACCCTGTCGATCCACGCCATCAACACCCGCCGCCGCGAGGTGTTCTACTGGGCCGCCGTCCTGGCCACGTTCGCGCTCGGCACCGCCGCCGGCGACCTCACCGCGACCGTCGGCCTCGGTTACCTGGGCTCGGCCGTCCTGTTCGGCGCGGCGATCTGCGTCCCGGCCGTCGCCCACCGGGCGGGCGTCCTGGGCGCGGTGACCGCGTTCTGGGCGGCGTACGTCATCACCCGACCGCTGGGTGCCTCGATCGCCGACTGGATGGCCCTGGCGCCGCACCGGGGCGGCCTGGGACTCGGCCTCGGCCCGGTGACCCTGTCCTGGACGGTGGCCATCCTCGCCCTGGTCACCCACCTCGCGGTGACCCGCCGGGACGTCCGGACCGTCTGACGCCGCTGCGCGCCGCGCGCCGGAGGTGGCGGGCGGAGGAGAATCGAAGCCACCGGGTCACGCAGGGCCCGGACGGCGGACGGACCGGACGCGGGACGGCCAGGACGGCGAAAGGCCAGGACGGCGGACGGCCGGTCCCGCGGACGACCGGTCCCGCGGACGACCGGGATGCGGACAGCGGGTGAGGCTCCATGGCAGGAGACCGGGGCAGACCACCGGGGGACCCGTCGCTCCCCGGCCTGCACCTGCGCCTGCGCTCCGAACTGGGCCGCATCGACGACCAGTTGCGCTCGCTGCTCTCCTCCATGGACCGGCTGCAGGGACTGCTGGACGCGGTGGTGGCCATCAGCCGCGAGGTGGAGCTGCCCGCGGTGCTGCACCGGATCGTGACCACCGCAATGGAGCTGGTGGGCGCGCGCTACGGCGCCCTGGGCGTGCTCGACTCGTCCGGCGACCGCCTTGAGCAGTTCGTCGCCGCCGGCCTGTCCGAGCGGGAACGCGACGATCTGGCCGAAACCGGACTGCCCCGCGGCCTAGGTGTGCTCGGCCATCTGATCCGCCACCCCGAACCGCTGCGGGTCCACGACATCCCGGCCCACCCGTCCTCCGCCGGCTTCCCGCCCGGACACCCCCGCCTGCACACCCTGCTCGGCGTCGCCATCAGCGTGCACGGCGAGATCTACGGTGACCTCTACCTCGCCGAGCGGCGCGACGGGCAGCCCTTCGACCAGCACGACGAGACCGTGGTCGTCTCCCTGGCCGGAGCCGCCGCCATCGCCATCGAGAACGTCCGCCTTTTCGAACGGGTGCGTGTCGGGGCCGAGCAGTTCCAGCGGCTCCTGCTGCCCACCCTGCCCGACCTGCGGCCCTTCACCTCGGCCGCCATCTACCGGCCCGCCGCCGAACCCAGTCAGCTCGGCGGCGACTGGTACGACGTCATCCCGCTCCCGCACGACGTGGTGGCGGTGGTCATCGGTGACGTGGTCGGCCACGACCTCCAGGCCGCGGCCGCCATGGCCGCCGTCCGCAACATGCTCCGCGCCCTGCTGTTCGACCTGAGCAGCTCGCCCGGCGCCGTCCTCGCCCGGCTCGACCGCACCCTGGCCGCCCTCACCGACGCCCCCGTCACGACCACCACCCTGGCCCGCTTCGAACCGGAGGGCCCGGGCCGGCGACTGCGGTGGAGCACCGCGGGCCACGTGCCGCCGCTGCTGATCACCGGCGACGGCGAGGTGGAGCTGCTGTTCGCGGAGCCGGGGTTGCCGCTCGGGGTCGATCCCGCCCAGCCCCGGCCCGATCACTCCCGCC
>NZ_JAJSZC010000333.1:0-6458 GCF_036815105.1 Streptomyces sp. IBSBF 3136 | reverse complement strand
GGTCGGGGCTGGGGCCCGGGGCCGGGTCAGGGCAGGAGCCGTTGCTCCTTGGCCACCGCCACGGCGCCCGCCCGGGTGCCCACACCGAGCTTGTCGTGGATGCGGCGCGGATGGGTCGTCACGGTGGCCTCGACGGCACGGATGACGTCGGCGTCGGTGTCGTACGTCGTCAGGACGAGGACGTGCCGTGGGGGTGAGGGCCCGCAGCTGCCGGGTGGTCTCCACGCCGACGCCCGGCCCGGGTAGGCACCGGCCGGACAGCACGGCGTCCGGGCCCGCCCCGCAGAGGGGCGGACCCGGACGCCGTCCACGGGTGGATCGCTGTCCACCCGCGGATCAGACCAGGTCGAACCGGTCCAGGTTCATGACCTTGTCCCACGCGGCGACGAAGTCCTCGACGAACTTCTCCTTGGCGTCGTCGGAGGCGTACACCTCGGCGACGGCGCGCAGCTCGGAGTTGGAGCCGAAGACCAGGTCGGCGCGGCTGCCGGCCCACTTCAACTCGCCGGTGGCGGCGTCGCGGCCCTCGAACGCGGTCTGGTCCTCGCTGGTCGCCTTCCACGTCGTGCCCAGGTCGAGCAGGTTGACGAAGTAGTCGTTGGTGAGGACACCGGGCGTCCGGGTGAGGACGCCGAGCTGCGAACCCTGGTGGTTGGCGCCCAGGACGCGCAGGCCGCCGACGAGGACGGTCATCTCCGGGGCGCTCAGGGTGAGCAGGTTGGCGCGGTCGAGCAGCAGGTACTCGGCCGGCAGCCGGTTGCCCTTGCCGAGGTAGTTGCGGAAGCCGTCGGCGACCGGCTCCAGCGCCTCGAAGGACTCGGCGTCGGTGTGCTCCTCGCCCGCGTCCACACGGCCCGGCGTGAAGGGCACCTGGACCTCGTGGCCGGCCTCCTTGGCGGCCTTCTCCACGGCGGCGGCGCCGCCCAGGACGATGAGGTCGGCCAGGGAGACCTTCTTGGCGCCGGCGGAGGCGTTGAAGTCCCGCTGGACGCCCTCGAGGACGCGCAGCACCTGGGCGAGCTGGTCGGGGTCGTTGACCTCCCAGCCGCTCTGCGGGGCGAGGCGGAGCCGGGCGCCGTTGGCGCCGCCGCGCTTGTCGCTGCCGCGGAACGTCGAGGCGGACGCCCAGGCGGTGGTGACCAGCTGGGAGACGGTGAGGCCGGACTCCAGCAGCTTGGTCTTGAGGGCCGTGATGTCGGCGGCGTCGATCAGCTCGCCCTCGCGCTCCGGCAGCGGGTCCTGCCACAGCAGGGTCTCGGCCGGGACCTCCGGGCCGAGGTACAGCGACTTCGGGCCCATGTCGCGGTGGGTGAGCTTGTACCAGGCGCGGGCGAAGGCGTCCGCGAACTCCTCCGGGTTCTCGTAGAACCGGCGGGAGATCGGCTCGTAGATCGGGTCGTAGCGCAGCGCCAGGTCGGTGGTGAGCATGCGCGGGCGGTGCTTCTTCTCCGGGTCGAACGCGTCCGGGACGACCGCCGGGGCGTCCTTCGCCACCCACTGGTTGGCGCCGGCCGGGCTCTGGGTGAGCTCGTACTCGTACTCGAAGAGGTTCTTGAAGAAGCCGTTGCTCCACTGGGTCGGGGTCGTGGTCCAGATGACCTCGAGACCGCTGGTGATGGCGTCCTTGCCGACACCGGTGTTGTACGTGCTCCGCCAGCCCAGGCCCTGCTCCTCCATGGTGGCGGCCTCGGGGTCGGCGCCCACGTGGTCGGCGGGGCCGGCGCCGTGGGTCTTGCCGAAGGTGTGGCCGCCGGCGATCAGGGCGACGGTCTCCTCGTCGTTCATCGCCATGCGGCGGAACGTCTCACGGATGTCGCGGGCCGCGGCGATCGGGTCCGGGTTGCCGTTCGGGCCCTCCGGGTTGACGTAGATCAGGCCCATCTGGACCGCGCCGAGCGGGTTCTCCAGCTCGCGGTCGCCGGTGTAGCGGCGGTCGTCGAGCCAGGTGGTCTCGGGGCCCCAGTAGACGTCCTCCTCGGGCTCCCAGACGTCCGCGCGGCCGCCGCCGAAGCCGAAGGTCTCGAAGCCCATCTGCTCCAGCGCGACGTTGCCGGTGAGGACCATCAGGTCGGCCCAGGAGATGCTCTGGCCGTACTTCTTCTTGACCGGCCACAGCAGGCGGCGGGCCTTGTCGAGGTTGCCGTTGTCGGGCCAGCTGTTGAGCGGGGCGAAGCGCTGCTGGCCGGCGCCCGCGCCGCCGCGGCCGTCGCTGATGCGGTAGGTGCCGGCGCTGTGCCACGCCATGCGGATCATCAGCGGGCCGTAGTTGCCGAAGTCGGCGGGCCACCAGTCCTGGGAGGTGGTGAGCACCTGGGCGATGTCCTGTTTCACCGCCGCGAGGTCGAGCCGGCCGAACGCCTCGGCGTAGTCGAACTCCTCACCCAGCGGATTGGCCACGGCCGGGTTCTTGGCAAGGATCTTCAGGTTGAGCCGCTCCGGCCACCACTGGCGGTTGCCGCCGCCCTGGGTGGGGTGCGGGGCACGGTCGTGCGCGACGGGGCAGCCGCCGCTTCCCTCCGCCTTCGCGTCAGTGACGATCGCGTCGTGGTTCTCAGTCATGGCAATCCTTCCGAACTGTGCGGAACTCGGTGCTCAGGAACTGCGGCCGGTGGAACAGTCGGGGCAGGTGCCCCAGTAGACGACCTCGGCCTCGTCGATCGAGAAGCCGCGGTCGTCGGACGCGGTCAGGCAGGGTGCGTCGCCGACCGCGCAATCGACGTCGGCGAGGGCACCGCACCCGCGGCACACGACGTGGTGGTGGTTGTCGCCGACCCGCCCCTCGAACCTGGCGGGGCTCCCGGCCGGCTCGATACGGCGTATCAGGCCCGCTGCGGTGAGGGCGTGCAGGGCCTCGTAGACGGCTTGCAGGGAGATGTGACCCACGCGGTCGCGGACCCCGGAGGCGATCGCCTCGACGCCGAGGTGGTCACCGTCCCGGACGGTCTCCAGCAGCGCGACACGGGCCGCCGTCACGCGCAGTCCGGCACCGCGCAGTTCTTCGGCGGTGGTCGGGATCTGGGCTGCGGTCATGGCCCAGGAACCTACCCTCATAAACACGAAGGGTTCAAGAAAACGAACGATGCAATTCTGGCCTCTTCACCGTCGGCTGGAATTCGCCTGCGCGTGGCCGGGCCGGCGGGACCGGTGCGAGCCCCGGGCGAGCGGGCACGGACGCATCATGTGGCCGCACGGCCCGCGTGGCGGCGCGCCGAGCCGCGGGGCCCACCGAACGGGTGAGTCCCGCGGCGCCCGCCGGTCAGCCCGCGGTGACGTGGACGTAGTCGCCGGTGGCGCTGACCGCTCCGGTCGTGCCGGTGCCGGCGAAGCTCCACCTCCAGTAGCCGCTCGCAGTGGCCTTCGCGGTGGTCTTGAGGGCGCCCCCGGCGCCGCTGGTCACCGTCTTCACGGTGCTGTACGCGCCGGCGCCGGCCTTGCGGAACTGCAGCTTCACCGGCCGGCCCGCGTAGCCGCCCCAGGTGCCGTTGTCCCAGTTGGCGCGGCTCAGCACGCCCTTGACGGTGAGGGTCGCGCCCGCGGCCACCGGCTCGGGAGCGGCGTCGGCGGTCAGCCGGGCGGCGCGCTTCATCGGGAAGTCGCCCGCGTCGTCCTTCTGCACGAAGTCGAAGTCGTCGGCGTCCACGGAGGTCCACACGTGCCAGGTGCCGGCGGTGGCGTTGGTGTGGGGCGTACGGGGACCGACGGTGATGCCGGTGGTGCAGACGGAGGTCGTCTCGCTGACCGGGTCCGGGGTGCAGGACATGGGGGTGTCGGAACCGGGGCCCGCATGGCCGTCGGGGTTGTCGAAGGAGCCGTGGTAGACCCATCCGTACGCGTCCTTGATCCCCGAGTCGTCACTCGCGGTGATGCTGAGCGTGAAGGTCTTCGTGCCGGTGGGGCCGAGCACGACCGGCTTCCCGCCGTTGACGACGACCTGGACGATCTGGGTGTCCCCGTCGCCCGCGTCGGCGCCGACGCTCGTGGCGGCACCTGCTGACGGGCCGGACACGGCGGAGAGGGCGGACAGGACCAGGGCGCCCGACAGGGCGGTGACGGCGGCACGTATCGACATGTGTCCTCGCGAGGGTGAGGTGTCCGCCCGGAACCGGGACAGAAGCCGGAAAGTCGAGAAGTCGAACGCATAGTAGTGATCCGGCCGTCGCCGGGCCGCCGACTTCCGGTCTTTCGCGTCGCGCGTCCGCGCCGGCGCGGCCTCACCCGTGCGGGCGCACCCCGTCCCGCCGTCCGTGGCACCGTGCGGGTCCCGTCGCTCGGCAGCGGTGTGACGTTCGCAACGAGACGTGATTGAGACCGGGTGAACGGGCAAAGTTCCCCCTCATGCCCCACGCGAACCTCCAGCGGCAGGTGATCGGATGACGACGGCGACGACCCGGGCGACCCGGACGCCGCCCGCGCGAACCGACGCGGACCACCCCTCGTCCAGATCCCCCACGCCCGCCGCCATGACCTCGCTGCCGTCCCTCACGGGGCTTCGCTGGATGGCGGCGCTGCTGGTGTTCGGGCTGCACGTGAACAACTTCGGCTATTTCGGCGGGGGTGCCGGACGCATCGTGTTCTGGGGCTTCGGTGCCGGCGCCACCGGGGTGTCGTTCTTCTTCGTGCTCTCCGGCTTCGTGCTGACCTGGTCCGCGCGGCCCCGCGACCGTGCCCTGGCCTTCTGGCGGCGGCGCGTCGCGCGGATCTACCCGGTGCACCTGGTCACCCTCGGCATCGCGTTCCTCATGGCGTACACGCTGGCGCGCCAACCGAGGCCGGCGGCCTCGCAGGCGCTGGCCAACGTCCTTCTGGTGCACTCCTGGTGGCGCCCCTGGTGGCAGACCCTGAACCCGGTCAGCTGGTCGCTGGCCTGCGAGGCGTTCTTCTACGCGGTCTTCCCGCTGCTGATCCTGCTGCTGCGCCGGCTCGGCGCCCGGGGCGCGACGGCGCTCGGCGCGGTCTCGGCCGTCGCGGTGCTGGTCCTGGCCTGGGCGGACGCCCACCACTGGACGAGCCAGACGGTCTACGCCCTGCCCGCCGCCCGACTCCCCGAGTTCGTGCTCGGCGCGGTCACCGCCCGGCTGGTGCTGCTCGGCCGGTGGCGCGGACCCGGCCTGGAGGCGTCGCTGGCCCTGGCGATCATCGGGTACTTCCTGGTGCCCCAGGTCACCCCGGGCTACTCCGCCACCGTCTGCACCCTCCTCGGATTCACCCTGCTCATCCCGGCGGCGGCCCTCGCGGACCTGCACGGGCTGCCCTCGCTGTGGCGGCACCGGCGCCTGGTGCGGCTGGGCGAACTGTCCTTCGCCTTCTACATGATTCACCTGCTGGTGCTGCGGGCCGGCACCGATCTGCTGGGCACCAAGCCGCACTTCGGGCCGGCCGCGGGCCTGGCGGTCACCGTCGCCGCCTTCACCGTCTCGCTCGCCCTGTCCTGGCTCCTCTACGAGGCGGTGGAGAGCCCGGCGCGGCGCCTGCTGCTGCGCGGCCGCCGCACCGGCGACAGGCCCGCCGAAGCACCGCGGGAGCCGGCCCCCGCCCGCCCCTCCGCCGCGGCCGTGCCACCCGAGTGACCCGGCGGTCCGCCGGACCCGGGACCGAAACGCATGCATGACCCGCCCGCGATCAGGAACCCGGACCTCTCACACAGTCGGCAACACGAGAGGCGGAACTCATGTCCCAGGTCGAGGAGTCCGTGCGGGTCGACGTCCCCGTGCACACCGCGTACAACCAGTGGACCCAGTTCGAGACCTTCCCCCGGTTCATGGAAGGGGTCGAGCGCATCGAGCAGCGCACGGACACCCTCACCCACTGGGTGACCAATGTCGGCGGTGTCCGGCGGGAGTTCGACGCCGCCATCACCGAACAGCGGCCCGACGAGCGGGTGGCGTGGACCACGGTGGACGGTGAGGCGCGGCAGGCCGGGGTGGTCACCTTCCACCGTATCGACGACTCCACGACGAAGGTCATGCTGCAACTGGAGTTCGAGCCCGAGGGGCTCGCCGAGAACGTCGGCGACAAGCTCGGCCTCGTCAAGCGCCGGGTCTCCGGCGACCTGCGGCGGTTCAAGGACTTCATCGAGCAGCGCGGCGGCCAGGAGACCGGGGCGTGGCGCGGCGAGGTCGGCGGGCCGGACGGCACCGGCCGGCTCTGACCCGTCGCACTCCCGGGTGACATGCACAACAGTGAGGAGAGCCCGTGCCGATTCCGGGTAGGCGGCTCTGCAGAACCCGCCCGGCGGCCTGAGCCGCCGGGCGCCGTCGACGCAGTGAAGGAGCCGTGGCGACCATGCGCGAAGGCTCGGCCGGCGTGTGCCGGTGGGCGGGAGCGGAAACCTGCTCCCGCCCACCGCGCCGTCGGCCGTCCGCGCGCACCGCGCCACGGAACCCGGCCACCGCCGGGCGGGGGGGGGGGGGGGGGGGGGGGGGGGGGGGGGGGGGGGGGGGGGGGGGGGGGGGGGGGGG
>NZ_JAJSZC010000332.1:0-6472 GCF_036815105.1 Streptomyces sp. IBSBF 3136 | reverse complement strand
CCCCCCCCCCCCCCCCCCCCCCCCCCCCCCCCCCCCCCCCCCCCCCCCGGGGCCCCCCCCCCCCCCCCCCCCCCCCCCCCCCCCCACCGGGGATTGGCATCCACCCGATGAGCAGCGTCAGTGTTGTGATCCCCTGCTACAAGTACGGCCATTTCCTCGCCGACTGCGTGAGCAGCGTCCTGGACGAGCAGGACGGCGTCGACGTCCGCGTGCTCATCATCGACGACGCCTCGCCCGACGACTCGGCGGAGGTCGCGCACAAGCTGGCCGCCGCCGACCCGCGCATCGAAGTCATCGCCCACGCGACCAACAAGGGCCACATCGCCACCTACAACGAGGGCCTGCTGGAATGGGCCGACGGCGACTACGTCGCGCTGCTGTCCGCCGACGACCGGCTGGTCCCGGGCGCGCTGGTCAGGGCCGCCGCGCTGCTCGACGCCCATCCCGAGGCGGGCTTCGCCTACGGGCGCCCCCTGCGCTTCCAGCACGGCGGCCCCCTGCCCGAGGCCCGTACCCGCAGCACCGGCTCGGTGGTCTACCCCGGTCACTGGTGGCTGGAGCGGCGCTTCCGCGAGGGCACCGGCTGCATCACCTCCCCCGAGGTCGTCGTCCGCACCAGCCTCCAGCGCACGGTCGGCGGCTATGACCCGGCCCTGCCGCACGCCGGTGACATCGAGATGTGGATGCGGCTCGCCGCGCACGCCGACGTCGGCTACATCCGCGGCGCCGACCAGGCCTTCTACCGCGTCCACGGCAAGAACATGTCCACCACCGACTTCGGCGGCCAGCTCGACGACCTGCGCCAGCGCCTCGTGGCGTTCGACTCCGTCCTCACCAAGTGCGCCGACCGGCTGCCGCACGCCGACCGCCTCGCCGAGCAGGTCCACACCCGGCTCGCCCGCTTCGCGCTGCGCCGCGCCTACCGGGCCTACGACCGGGGCCGTACCGGGATCGTGCCCGTCGACGACTGCGTGGCCTTCGCCGAGGAGTGCCTGCCCGGCTACCGGGCGCTGCCCGAGTACCGGGCCCTGCGGCTGCGCCGACGGATCGGCCCCAAGGCCATGCCCTACCTCCAGCCGCTCATCTGGTCGGCCGTGGCCGAGCGCGGACGGGAACAGTTGTGGTGGGAGTCGTGGAAGCGCCGCGGCATCTGATGACCCACCAGTTCGACTCAGTCGGCCGCGGGGACGGGAGCGATGTGCCGGCGGCGGCCTTGAGGAACCTGCCGACGTCCCGTCAGATACCGGTCGAGCCACAGCGCCCCCAGCACCCCGGCGGTCAGGCCCAGCAGGGCCGTGCCCGCCAGGCCACGGCTCCTGTCCCCCCGCACCTCGGCGGCGCTGGGAGAGGTCAGGACCGAGGCGGTGATCCGCGAGCCGGCCGGGACGCGCTGCGCCGACTGCATCGCGTCGACATGCCGGGTGTACACGTCGATGATGCGGCGTACCGCCGTGACCGCGGCGTCGGCACCGGACGCCTGCGACTGCACCTGCAAGGAGGGGATCAGATAGCGGGGCGTCGCGCTGGTGCCGCTGTTGCGGGGGACCAGGTGGTACGTCCCCGAGACACCCGCGGCGCGCAACTCCGCGGTGCCGGCCGGGGACTGCAACTGCTGGACGGCCGCGTAGGAGACGACGGCGAGCGGGGGCAGCAGGTTGGTGTACTGGTTGGGCTGGTTGCGTGTCACCGGCGGCTTGAGGACGACCACCGCGGAGCCGACGTACTCCGGAGCGGGACGGACCACCTGGTAGGCCCCGGCCGCCGTCAGCAGCAGCGCGACCACCACGACGTACCAGCGGCGGAGCAGCGCGTCGGCGACGTTCCCAGGCGACATGCGGGTTCCTTCCGTCACTCCCGATACTGGCAGGACGCACGGCGGGATGCCACCGAATGGAGGGACGGTTCGTGAGTCTCGGTGAGATATGGGCCATTCTGCGCAGGCGTTGGTACTTCATGGTGCCCTTCACCCTGCTCAGTCTGCTCGGCGGCTCGTACCTGTACGTGACCGTGCCGGTCTCCTACCAGTCGCAGAGCTCGGTCGCGCTGCTCGACTCCTCCGCCGTGGCCCGGCTGGCCCCGACCTTCGGCAACCCCATCTCGAACGCGGGCGGTTCGCTGATCGTCACAGCCGACGTGCTGATCCGCACCCTCGAATCCAACGACGCCGCCAAGGAGTTGCGCGGACGGGGCGTCACCGACCCTTACACCGCCGGGTTCGCGCCGGCCAGCGACAGCCCGCTGCTCATGCTCGGCGTCACCGGAACCGACCGGGCGAAGGTGCTCAGGGAGACCAACACCCTCACCACGTTCGCCGGTGAACAGCTCAGCGCCCTGCAGGCCGCCGCCAAGGTCCCGCCCGCCTACTTCGTGCAGACCGCGCCAGTCGTGCTGCCGCAGACTCCGGTGGCCAAGTCCAAGAGCCGCTACCAGGACATCGCGGCCGTCGTCATCCTCGGTGTCGTCAGCGCCTTCCTGCTGTCGATCCTGATGGAGGGCGTCGCGGTGGTCCGCCGCCGCAGGCCCGCCAAGAGCGCCGAGCCGCGCGCGCGGCGGCCCCGCGGCCCCGGCCGGCTGGGCGCGGGTGCCCTGGGCCGGCGCGTCGACGCCACCGCGATCCTCACCGTCTACCTGGTGCTGGCCCTCTTCATCCCCTCGAACCTGGCCCTGCCCGCGCTCGGCGGCGTCGGCACCCCGGCCAACGTCTTCGCCCTGCTCGGACTGCTCTGGTACCTGGCCACCTGGCTCGGCGGCCGCATCCTGCCCGCGCCCGGCACCCGGCTCGTCCGGGTCGCGCTGTGCGTGCTCGGCGCGGCCGTCCTCGCGGCCTACGTCGCCGACGCCCTGCGCGAGAGCTCCCACCAGGAGGTCCTCGGTGCCGACCGCGGACTCATCGGCTTCCTGGTGTGGGTGTCGCTGGTCGTGCTCACCTCGGCCGGTGTGCAGGAGCGCGGCCGGCTCGACGTGCTGATGCGCCGCCTGGTGGTGCTGGGATCGGTCGTCGCCGCGATCGGCTTCTACGACTTCTTCGCCGCCACCAACATCGCGGACTCCATCCACATCCCGGGACTCCAGACCAGCGTGGCCCAGGTGTCCGTCATGGACCGCGGCGCCTTCACCCGGCCCCGGGCCACCACCGCCCAGCCGCTGGAGTTCGCCGGCATGCTGGCGATCCTGCTGCCCTTCGCGATCCAGCAGGCCCTGGACCCGGTCCGCCGCCACCTGCACGCGGCGCGCCGCTGGGGGCCGGTGGTGCTCATGGCCGGCGCGCTGCCCCTGTCGGTGTCACGGACCTCGATCATCGGGCTGCTGCTGGTGGCCCTGGTGATGGTGCCGCGCTGGAAGCCGGCCCGGCGCTGGGCCGCGATCGGCGTGATGACCGCCTCCGTGGCCGTGTTCAAGGTGCTCGTGCCCGGCCTGATCGGCACCATCACGGGCCTGTTCGCGTCGTTCCTGTCCAACTCCGACAGCAGCACCCAGGCCCGTACGGTCAAGTACAGCGCGATCGTGCCCTACCTGAAGGAACACCCGCTGTTCGGACGGGGCTTCGGTACCTTCACCCCGGACCTGTACTTCTTCACGGACAACCAGTACATGCTGTCCCTGGCCGAGATGGGCGTGCTCGGGTTGGTCGCCCTGCTCACCCTGTTCGTCACCGGCATCCACCAGGGCGGTGCCGTCCGGCGGCTCGCCCGCACCGAGTCCGACCGTGAATTGGGGCAGGCCTTCTTCGCCTCCTCGGTGGTCGCCATGGTCAGCAGCGCCACCTTCGACTCGCTGAGCTTCCCGATGTTCGCCGGCATGTTCTTCCTGGTGCTGGGGGCGGGGGCCAGCTACCTGGGGTTCATCCGGCGCGAAGCCGCGGCCGCCGCGGTCCCGGTCCCCCCTGCGCCCGCCGAGTCCCAGCAGCCCCAACTCGTGGAGTCCCGATGAGTCCCGTCGCCGTCGTCGTCGTCACCTGGAACAGCGCCTCGGTGCTCCCCGGGTTCCTCACCGCGCTGCCCGACGGCATGGCCGGGCTCGACTGGCGGCTGGTCGTCGCCGACAACGACTCGGCCGACGACACCGTCGACGTGCTGCGCGCGCTGGCCCCCGGGGCCACCGTCGTCCAGACCGGCCGCAACGCCGGGTACGCCGCAGGGATCAACGCGGCGCTGGCCGCCGCCGGCGCGTGGGAGGGCGGCCACGGCGCCGTTCTGATCTGCAACCCCGACATCCGGATGCGGCAGGGCTGCGCCAAGCGTCTCGTCGACCGCCTCGACGGTGAGGTCGGGATCTCCGTTCCCCTCCTGTACGAGGAGGGCCACGACACGCCACACTTCTCACTGCGCCGCGAGTCGAGCGTGTCCCGGGCCCTCGGCGAGGCCGTCATCGGCAACCGCAGGGCCGGGCGGTTCCCGGCGCTGAGCGAACTCGTCACCGACCCCGCCGCGTACCGGCGGCCCACCCGCGCGGACTGGGCGACCGGCGCGCTCATGGCGATCTCGGCCGACTGCCTGGCCGCCTGCGGCCCGTGGGACGAGTCCTTCTTCCTGTACTCGGAGGAGACCGAGTTCTGCCTGCGGGCGCGTGACCTCGGACACGTCACCCGGCTCGAACCGACGGCCGAGGCCGTCCACCTGGGCGGCGACTCCCAGGTCTCGCCCCGGCTGTGGCGCCTGCTCACCCTCAACCGCGTGCGGCTGTACGGGCGGCGCCACGGCGCCCTCGCGACGGCGTGCTTCCGGGCCGCCGTGTTCCTGCGCGAGGCGTCACGGGCCGCGCTGGGTCGCGAGGCCAGCCGCGCGGCGGCGGCCGCCCTGCTCCGGCCGGGCGCGCTGCGGGCCACGCCGGGGCCGTGAGCACCGCCCGGGCCGGGCGGGGCTCAGCCGGACCAGGTCGTGTAGTAGCTGGCCGGGTTGACCAGATACCGCACGGTGGCGTGCGGCACGTGCCGCACGCTGTGCCCGCGGCTGTAGCGGTGGACGAGCTCCCAGTCCTCGCGCGGCAGCACCTCCGGCGTGCGCCGCAGCCGGCTGAAGCGCAGGGCGCGGGTGCGCCGCGCCACGAACGCGTTGGTGTCCAGGAAGGACTCCCGGGCGGCCCGGCGGCGATCGAACGGCACGGACAGTACGTCCCGTTCGGTGCCGTCGGGCAGGACGCGGCGCAGGGCCGTGTAGACGCCGTCAGGGCCCTCGGACGACTCCAGGACCGCGAGGGCGCGCTCCAGGTGGTCGGGTTCCCACTGGTTGTCGTCGTCGAGGAACGCCACGTACCGCGAGCGGGTCAGACGGATGCCGACATTGCGCACGACGCCGGCCACGCCGGTGTTGCGTGCCAGCGAAACGGCGAACAGGCGCGGGTCGTGCGGGAGTTCGGGCAGCCCCGCGCCGTCGTCGACGACGACCACGACCTGGTCGCGGACGGTCTGGGCCAGGGCCGAGCGGACGGCCGCCCGCAGTTCGTCGGGGCGGCGGTGGGTGGCGATGACGGTGGCGACGAGGGCGGCGGGCCGGTCGGCGGCGGCCGCGAGACGGCGGACCTCGGCGGTCTCCAGGCGGCGCAGCCGCAGCGCGGAGGGCGCGAGCAGGACCTTGTTGCGCAGCTCGAACAGGACGAGCCAGCCGAAGGCGTGCTTGAGGAGTTCCCAGGGGGCTCGGGCGATGCGTCGCATGATCCTCTTCCTCAGCCGGCCGGCTCGGGCGTGATCGGGGTGCCGTCGGAGAAGCGGTTGCCGCGCCAGACGTTGCCCGAGCCTTCGGCGTTCCAGGCGGCGACGGCTCCGTAGCCGCCGGCGTTGCGGTGGTACCGGGTGGAGAAGACGTTGTTCGTGACCGTGATCCCGGTGGACCCGTCGCCGCCGCCGTAGAGCGAGTAGGCGCCGCCGGCCAGCAGATTGCCGTCGATCACGGTGTTGGAGACATGGCCGGTGTCGGCGAACAGGCCGATGCTCGCGGAGGCTCCCCGGTCCACGGCGACCGGGTTGAGTAACGTGTTGTGCCGGATGACCAGGCTGCCCTTGTTGCCGCCACCGCTGATGACCGCGTCGGTGTGCTGCCACTCGCCGCCCGCGTTGCGGAAGGGCACGAGGTCGTGGACGTAGTTGTCGTGGATGTGGCCCTGGCCCATGGACAGGGCGTTGCCGAAGACGGAGATGTCGCACCAGCCGACCTCGACGGAGCTGGTGCCCATGTCGGAGACGGCGTAGTCCTCGCCGCCGTTGTCCCGCCCCTTGCCGGGGATCGCGGTGATGGTGCTGTGCAGTACGCGCAGTCCGCGGTACCCCGGGCGCAGGTTGACCCCCCACCAGTTGGTCGAGGTGATCCTGGAGTCGATGATCGTCACGTCGTTCGCGTAGATGTCGAGCGACCCGGTGATGTCCCACCCCCTGATGACGGCGCCGTCGGTCCTGACGGTCGTGTCGCCGGTGTGGTGCGGGGTGAGGGGGATGCGAGGGCCGGTGCTGCGCGCGTCGGGGAAGCCTGCCTGCCGGGGC
>NZ_JAJSZC010000331.1:0-13665 GCF_036815105.1 Streptomyces sp. IBSBF 3136 | reverse complement strand
GGGGGGGGGGGGGCCCGCGCCGTGGCGGGTGCCAGGCCGAGGGCGCCGGGTCCACGGCGCCGGGTCGGGCGCCTGCGAGGGCGCCCAGGACGGGATGGCTCCGCAGCGCGCGCCGTTGCCCGCGCGAGGGAAGCGCGGCGTTTCGGATGTCGGCGATGGCAGCCGTCACGGATGCTGATCGATGCCCGCCGCCCCGGAAGCCAGTCGAAGCCCGCCGCAGCGGATGCCGACGGAAGCTCCGCCGAGGTGGACTCCGGCCGTAGCTCAAAGCAGCGGACGCCCCCCGAAGTGGACTCCGGCCGACGCCCGCCGCAGTGGGCCCCCGAAGTGGACTCCGGCCGAAGCCCGCCGCAGCGGAACCCGCCGCGGCGGGACACCCGTCAGCGCTCCTGTGACAATTCGCGGTTGAGCAGTCGCAGGAACTCCGCGATCGTCGTCAGTTGCTCCGGGCTGAAGTGCGCCATGGCCGCCTCGGTGCTGCGGGCCAGGGGGCTGAAGTAGCGCCGGGCGAGCGTGCGGGCCGGGGGGTTGTAGTGCAGGTGGACGACTCTGCGGTCCGCGCTGTCCCGGCTGCGGCTGATGTGCCCCGCGCGCTCCAGCCGGTCCAGGCACGCCGTGACCGCGCCCGAGGTCAGATTGAGCCGTTCGCGCAGGCGCGAGGGTGTCATGGGCTCGCCGTCGGTGGCCGAGGCGTCCAGAATGGCGGCGAGGGCGTGGACGTCGGTGGCATGCAGGTCGTGCGCCTGGGCAAACGCATGCGCGATGCGGTTGAACTCGCCGTTGAGCGCGCGCAGCAGAACGGCGTAGGCCTGAAGGTCACTCGCGGAGCCCTCGAGGCTCTCCGTGCTGTCGTACGGCATGTCTCAAGGATAAGATCTCTCAATCGTTGAGATACTTCATGCTTGAGTTAAAGGGGCGTCCGTCACGTCCGTCGTGTTCGCTCGCCCGCCCGCGCACGTTGGAGACCACATGCACACAACGCGCCGACCGGTCCGATGGCTGGTCCCCGTCGTCCTCGTGATCGTCTGGCTGGGCCTCGGGGGAGCCTTCGGCTCCTACGCGGGCAAGCTCGGGGAGGTGTCCACGAACGACCAAGCCGCCTTCCTGCCGAGGAACGCGGAGTCCACCGAGGTCATCGACCGCCAGAAGGCGTTCGACCAGCGGGAGAGCCTGCCGGCCATCGTCGTGTGGACCGCCGACGGGAAAAGCGGCGTCACCGCGGCACAGCAGGCCGCGGCGACCCGGGCGCTGAAGTCGCTCACCAGGTCGGAAGGGGTCGAGGGCGCGCCGTCGCCCGCGCTCCGCTCACGAGACGACCGCGCCCTGGAGGGGGTGGTACCGCTCCGGGTCGATCTGGGCAAACGGCTCCCCGACGTACTGGACGACGTGCGGAACGCCGCCCGGCAGGTGGGCGGCGCACGCGTCCAGATCGCGGGGCCCGCGGCCACCCAGGGCGACCTCGCCGACGCCTTCTCCGGCATCGACGGCATCCTGCTCGGCGTCGCGCTGGCCGCCGTCCTGGTCATCCTGCTGGCGGTCTACCGCAGCGTGGTGCTGCCGTTCACCATCATCATCAGCGCCGTGTTCGCGCTCGGGGTGGCCAGCGCCCTCGTCTACCTGCTGGCAGACCACGACGTCGTACGGGTGGACGGGCAGGTCCAGGGCATCCTGTCGATCCTGGTGATCGGCGCGGCCACCGACTACGCCCTGCTGCTGACGGCACGCTTCCGCGAGGAACTCGCCCACGGCGACGACAAGGCCCAAGCCGCCTGGAAGGCGCTGCGCGGCTCCCTCGGCGCGATCACGGCCAGCGCCGCGACCGTCGCGCTCGGCCTGCTCGCCCTGCTGGTCGGCGACCTCACCAACAACCGCGCGCTGGGGCCCGTCGGGGCCATCGGCATCGTCTGCGCCCTGGTCACGACGCTCACCTTCCTGCCGGCCGTGCTGGCGCTGCTGGGCAGGGCGGCCTTCTGGCCGGCCAAGCCGCGGTCCACCGACGCCGAGACGGGCGGTCACGGCATCTGGCGACGCGTCGCCCACCTGGTCGACACCCGCCCCCGGCAGCTCTGGCTGGCGACGCTCGCGCTCCTGGTGGCGGGCGCCGCGTTCAGCCCGCTGCTCCAGTCGAAGGGCGTGCCGCTGGACGAACTGTTCATCAACGACGCGCCGTCCGTCGCGGCGCAGCAGACCCTCGGCAAGCACTTTCCCGGCGGCTCCGGGCAGCCGGTCGTGATCATCGCGGACGCGGACCGGCTGGACCGGGTGACCCGGACCGCCGGCGCGACCACCGGAGTGGCGGGCGCGCAGGCGGTCAGCGCGTCGGGCCGGCCGGGCGGCGCACCGCTCGTGGTGGACGGCCGGGTACGCGTCGACGCGACCCTGGCCGACGCGCCGGACAGTGACGCGGCCAAGGGGACGGTGCAGCGACTGCGCGACCGGCTCCCCGGGGTCGACCCGCACGCGCTGGTGGGCGGCTACACCGCCCAGCAGTACGACACCCAGCGCACCGCCGAGCACGACCGGGCCGTCATCATCCCCGTGGTCCTCGCCGTCATTCTGGCCATCCTGGTCGTGCTGCTGCGCTCCCTGCTGCTGCCCGTCCTGCTGGTGGCGACGGTCGCGCTGAACTACCTGGCGACGCTGGGCATCGCGGGCCTGGTCTTTCGGCACGGCTTCGGCTTCTCGGGTACGGACGCCTCGGTCCCGCTGTACGGGTTCGTGTTCCTCGTCGCGCTGGGAGTCGACTACAACATCTTCCTCATGTCCCGGGTGCGCGAGGAGACGGTCCGCGTCGGCGCGCGGCAGGGCATCCTGCGCGGGCTGGTCACCACCGGCGGCGTCATCACCTCCGCCGGCGTCGTGCTGGCCGCCACCTTCGCGGCGCTCACCGTCATCCCGCTCGCCTTCCTGGCGCAGATCGCCTTCATCGTCGCGTTCGGCGTACTGCTCGACACCATCGTCGTACGGTCGCTGCTGGTGCCCGCGCTGGCCCGCGACATCGGACCGGCGGTCTGGTGGCCCAGCCGCCTCGCCCGGCCCAGGCCCGAGGAGCCGCCCCAGGAACCCCTCACGGCCGCCCCCGCCGAGGACGCGACAGGGGTCCCGCCGAGCAGGTGACGGCAGGGGAGTCCCGCAGGCCGGGGGTCCCGCGGTCCTCGTGCCCGCGGGACCCCTCCTGGTGTACGAGGGCGCCGTATCTCCTATGATCGAACATGTGAACGATTCCCGTCCGCTGTCCCGCCTCGACATGCTGCGCTTCGCCCGGCGTGTCGTCGAGCAGCAGGCCACCCGGCAACTGGCCCTCATCGACCGGTGGATCGCGGACGAGGAGGGGCGGGAGGCGGGGCGCCGTACCGCGGAGGCGCGCAGGGAGCAGGCGGCGGACTGGCTCATCCAGCGCGGTCTGAACCGGACCAACGTGGACGCCGTGCACGTCGGTGACTGTTGGGTGGCCAAGAAGAGCGGACGGTGCCGGCCGGTCACCCGGGAGCAGGCGGTGGAGGCGCTGCGGCAACAGGTGCCGGCCTGCCCGCACTGCCGCCCGGACACCGCGCTCGGCGTCCTGGACTGACGCGCCCGACCGGGATCACGGCCGGACTCGACGCGAGCCCGATTCCGGGCACTGCGCGTCGGCGGGCTCGACCGCTCGCGCGGACGCATAGTTGAGGCGCGGGGTGAAGTCGCCTTCGGGGGCCGGAGGGCCGAATGGTGCGAGTGACCGCAGCGGGGATCGACTACCGAGCGCTGTTCGCCGTGACGCCCAGCCCCTACCTGGTGCTGGACCCCGATCTGATGATCGTCGAAGTCAACGAGGCCTATCTCCGGGCGACGGGCCGGACCCGGGAGGAACTGATCGGCCGGTACCTGTTCAAGGTCCACCCCGACAATCCGGCGGACCCGGACGCCGACGGGGAGCGGAACCTGCGTGCCTCCCTGCGGCGGGTGCTGTGTTCGAAGGAGCCGGACACCATGGCGGTGCAGAAGTACGACGTCCCCGTCACCGGGCGTCCGGGGGTCTTCCGGGAGAAGTGGTGGTCCCCGATCAACACACCCGTCCTCGGTCCGCGCGGCGACGTGGAGTGGATCATCCACCGGGTCGAGGACATGACGGAGTTCGTGCGGACCCGTCCGCAGCGGGTGGGACCGGAGGGTCCGGGCGGGCAGCAGGCCGCGATGGAGGCCGAGCTGTACGCCCGGGCGCAGGAACTCCAGCGCCTGAACGAGGAGTTGCGCGAGTCCCGCGACCGGGAGCGCCGGACCGCCCTCACCCTCCAGGAGGCCATGCTGCACACGCCGGACCTGGACGGGCACAGCGACATCGCCGTCCGGTACATGCCGGCCGCCCGGTCGCTCAACGTCTGCGGTGACTGGTACGACGTCGTGGACCTCTCCGAGGAGAGTTTCACCGTCGCGGTCGGCGACGTGGTCGGCCACGGCCTGGAGGCCGCCGCGGTCATGGGCATGCTCCGCAGCACGCTCTCCGCCGCCGTACGCGCCAGCCGCGAACCCGGTGCGGCGATGGACGTGCTGAGCCGGTACGCCCGCACCTGTGAGGGAGCGCTGGCCACGACCGCGGTCAAGGCCGTCATCGACACCCGCTCACGGCACGTCACCTACACCAGCGCCGGCCACCCGCCGCCCGCCCTGGCCCGTGGCGACGGCACCGTCGTGCTGCTCGACCAGGCCACCGACCCGCCGCTCGGCGTCCCCTTCGACCAGGCGCCGCGCCCGCAGGCCACGGTGCCGTACGCCCCCGGGGACACGCTGGTCCTCTACACCGACGGTCTCGTGGAACGCCGGGACGAGGACATCGACGCGGGGCTCGGACGCCTCACCGACGCCCTCGCCCGGCATGCCGGGCTCGACCCCGGTCACCTGGCCGACACCCTGCTCGCCCGCCTGGGCGTGGCCGACGGCGGGCCGGACGACATCGCCCTGGTCGTCGTCCGCCTGTAGGGCCTGTTGTGAAAGTGGTCCTGGCCTGTCCTACGACACCACCGGGTCGACACTGGCGATCGAGGTCGCCGACGGCACGGTCCAGGTGTGGTCCGCGGGCGGGGGAGCGGGCGACGGGACCTCGTGAGTGGCCTGGGGGTGGTGGGCGACCTCGGCCGCGGTGTGGGCGGAGGCGAAGGTGAAGGCACGCGGGGACGGCCCGTGCGCCCTGAGGTCCGCCAGGCGCTCCAACGCCTCGCCGACCGTGGGGAGATGGCCGGCCGGGACCCACCACAGCACCATGTGCGCCTCGACGTGCCGCTCGAACCACTCACGGCGCCGCCGCATCACCTCCAGGTGCCCGCTGCGGTAGGTGAACTCCCACAGGGCGTCCTGGGTCTCCCACACCGACAGGTTGACGATGACGTTCTCGCCCATCGGGCGCAGGGCGGTGGCGTCGGCCGCCCCTTCCTCCACGAGCCGCCACACGAAGCCTGGCGCGGCGTCCGCGGCGGCGTTGACCGGGTCGAGGAGTTCGACGAACGGAGCGGTGCGCGGGTCGTCGAGGGGGTGGCTGAGGGCGGCGACGTTGAGCTGGGCGAGGTGGAGGGCGCGTGTGGGTGCGGTCATGGCCTCATCCCAGCACGACGCCGATTTCTATGTCAACGAGATTTGTTTTTAGAAAGTTCGACCACCACACAGCATTCCCCCGGCCGGGCGTCCATGCGGGGGGGGGGGGGGGGGGGGGCGGGGGGGCGCCCCCCCCCCCCCCCACCCAGCAACCACCCCCANACCCCCACCACCCCACCCGCACCCCCGGGCCGGGCGCCCCCCCCCCCCCCCCCCCCCCCCCCCCCCCCGAGCAGCCCCTCCAGCAGTGCGAGGTTCATGCCGCAGACGAGCGGCGGGAAGCGCTCGGCGACCGCGTGGAAGGGGCAGTTGCGCATCCGGACGACGGGCGCGCCCGCCCCGGCCGCGCCCCCTGCGGCATCGGCATCCGGGGTCCCCTCGTCGGTCTCCAGGTGCGGTTCGTAGCCGCGGGCCGCCAGCGTCTCCATGGCCTGTTCGAGGCCGTCGCAGGGCGCTGACGTGCCGCGCAGCGCCTCGCCCCGGCGGCGCGCGGCCGCGGTGAGTTCGGCATCGAGGCCGGCCTGCTCGGCGGCCTCGGCGAGGAGTTCGGCCGCGGTGCGGTAGTCGCGCGCGGGCAACGACACGGCCCGCTCGGCCCGCGCCCGCGTGTACACCTTGGCGGGCCGGCCGGCCCCCGGGCCCGAACGGCCCGTCAGGCGGCGGCTGCCGCTCTCCAGCAGCCCCGCCTCGGTCAGCCGGTCCAGGTGGTGCGCGGCCAGCGTGCGCGCCACCCCGGTCGCCTCGGCGGCCTCGTTGCGGCCGACCTCGCGGCCCCGAGCCACCACGTACTCGTACAAACGGCGCCGCACCGGGTCCTGCAGGGCGGCGATCGCGTCGATGTCCTCCACCCGCCCATTCTAGTGACAACGCAGGTTGGAGATAGAAATGGAGCCGTGCGCGAGTGAGCGGCGTGAGCCGAGGGCGGGGCCGGCGTCCTCAGCGGACGGTGGGCCGGTCGGCGCCCGGGAGCACCTCGGCGTGGGCGCCACGAGGGCAGTGCACGAGCCGCTCACCCAGTCCCAGTCCGCCCGCCGCGGTCACGAACTCCTGCAGCGGGGAGCGGAAGACGGTGTAGTCGTCGTAGTGCACCGGCAGGACGTGACGGTAGTCGAGGCGACGGGCGAGCTCGGCTCCCTGAAGGCCGTCCATGGTGACCACGAAGCCGCCGGGCAGCCGCGTGCCGCCCAGGTGGAGTACGGCCAGGTCGGCGTCCGGGAAGCGCCGCGCGATCTCGTCCAGACCGTCGTACAGGAGGGTGTCGCCCGAGACGTACATCCGGACCCGCACCGGGCCGCCCGCGGGGCCGAACTCCAGCATGCTGCCCATGACGGGGGGCAGCAGCCCGCGCAGCACCGGCCGCAGCGCGTGCCGTCCGGGCAGGGCGGTGATCCGCACCTCCGCGTCGCCGTGCCGCAGGGTGCAGCTCTCCCAGGTGCGCAGCCCGCCGGCCCGGCCGAACCCCTGCAGGGTGCGCAGGCGGCGCGCGGCGTGCGGTGTCGTGACGACGGGCACCGAGCGTGCCAGGCCGGTCCTGGCCCGTCGATCCCAGTGATCACCGTGCAGATGGGACAGGACGACGCCGTCCAGGCGCGGCAGGTCCGCCACGTCCAGGGCCGGCTCGGTGAGCCGCCGGCTGACCAGCCCGTACCCCAGGTGCGCACGCTCGCCGCGGTGGAGGAAGTTGGGGTCGGTCAGCAGCGTCAGCCCGCCGTAGCGCAACAGCACCGTCGCGTTGCCGACGAAGTGGATTCCGACCGCGTCGTCGAAGGCTGTCATGAGAGTCCCTGCCCGACGGGACGAGCCCGCCTGTAGCGCCTACGGCCCTGTCGCCTGTGCCCCTCCCCGGCCCGAGTTCCCCCGACCGCCGTGCCCATACGCCGCACCGAACCGCTCCGCCGCCCACCGCAGGCCCGCGGAGCGGCCCCGCCCGGGCACCGTCCACAGGTCGTGGCCGAGCAGTCCCCACCGGCCGAGCAGTGTGTTGGCGGCCATGAAGCCGCTGGTGGCCGCCCGTTCCATCAGCGCCACCGGCAGCCCGGTGCGGACCGTGTCGCCGGCGACGACCAGGCCGGGCGTGGACGTGCCCACCGTCGGCCGGTCGGCATGGCCGCCGACCGGGAACAGCGGGCAGTCGGCACGCCACTCGTGGCGGGAGTCGACCACCCGGGCCTGCCGGGTCTCCGGATACAGCCGGTGCAGCTCGCCGAGCAGTTCCTTGCCCACGGTGTCCCGGTCCGCCTCCTCCGGCAGGGCGTACGCGTGCAGTTCGAGCACCGAGCCGCCGGAGCGGGCGGCCCAGCGGGCGGCCTCGCCCTCCCAGCCGCTGAGCACGCTCGCGTTGTCCAGGGCGCCGTAGCCGCTGGTGCCCAGGAACCCGGGCCGGTCGGCGCGTACCGGCCGGTCCAGCCACAGGCGGGAGACCAGGAAGGGCGGCGCGTTGCGCAGCCGCGCCACCCGCTCGCGCCATTCCGGGTCCCCGAGCCCGGCCGAACGGGCCACCAGCGAGCGCAGCCCCGCCGGGTCGAGGGCGAGCACCACCGCGTCGTACGGCTCGGCACCGCTCGCGGCGGTCACGTCGAAACCCCCCGCGGGCGTCAAGGAGACACCGTCCACCGCCGTGCCCGTGCGCACCCGGGCGCCGAGCCGGTCGAGACGCGCGGCCAGCGGGTCCCACAGGGCCTGCGGGAACGGCTCCCGGGGCACGTCGAACAGCAGGCCCTCGGACGAACCGAGGAAGTAGACGTGGAACATCAGCGCCATCTCCGCGGCCGACAGCCCGCGCGGATCGGCGAAGAAGCTGCGGGAGAACACCTCGAACGCCAGGTGCCGGGCCGCCGCGGGGAACCGGATCGCGTCCAGCAGGTCGTACGCGCTGACGTGGTCGAGCCGCTCGTACACGTCCGGGACCCGCACGTCGAGCAGCGGCAGGGCCGCGCGCGGCCGGATCCGGGGCAGGTCGCGCACCGAGAACGACTCGCTCAGCGCCACGAACCCGAGCGCGCTCCACGGGGGTGTGCGCGGCACATGGCGGAAGCTGTCCTGGCGGCCGCTGCCGTGCCGCAGCGGGTAGTCGGGCAGCGGGGTCAGGCGGGCCAGGGCAGGGTCGGTGCGGCGCAGCAGGGAGCGCAGGTTGTAGTACTGCCGGAAGAAGGCGTGGAAACCGCGGCTCATCGTGGCCGACGAACCGTCCGACAGCCGTGTCCGCCACCCGGCCAGCCGCCCGCCCAGCTGCGCGTCCCGCTCGTACAGGGTGACCCGTACGCCGCGCTCGGCCAGGGCGGTGGCCGCCGTCAGGCCCGCGATGCCCCCGCCGACCACCGCCGCGCGCGGTGCGCCGGACCCCTCGGCCCGTTCGGCGCCGGGCGGTGCGGGCAGCAGCCTCGCCAGCCGGTCCTTGCCGGGCGGGGACGTCCGGGTGCCTCGCCCGGCGGCGCGGTGCGGGCCGGTCATCGTCCCGCCCCGTCCGGGCCGGCCGACGGGCGGCGGGCGACCACGGTGTGGGTGATGCCGGTCTGCCAGCCCGGCAGCGGCAGCACCCGCACCCGCTCGAAACCGGCCCGCCGCACCCGGTGGGCCAGCTGCTCCGCCGTGTCGAAGGTGACGACGCTGCGCCACAGGTGCCGGTAGAGCGGACCGTCGCCGAGCAGGGTGGCCACCGGCAGCACCAGCCCGCCGCACACCGCGTTCCACACCGCGCGGTGGGCCGCCCGCCCGCTCAGCGCGTACTCGTGCACCGCCAGCCGGCCGCCCGGGGCGAGCATGCGGTAGGCGCAGGCCAGCACGGCGTCCGGGTCGGCGGTGTTGCGCAGCAGGTAGGCGGCGAAGACCGCGTCGAACGGGCCCCGTACCCCCGCCTCGGCCAGGTGTTCCACCGGTGCGTGCACGAACCGCACCGGCCGCGGCCACGGCCGCCCCGCCGCGCGCCGCAGCATGCCGGCCGACGCGTCGACGGCGGTGATGTCCGCGCCGGGCAGCACGTCGGCGAGCGCCGCCGTCGAGGCACCCGTACCGCACCCGAGGTCCAGCACTCTCGGGGCCGGCCCGCCACGGGACAGGCCGAGGCGCCGGGCGGAGCGGCGCAGCTGGGCGTGGTAGCCGGGATTGGCCGCCACCAGCGTGTCGTAACTGCGGGCGGCGTGGTTGAACGCGGCGGCCAGGTCGGCGTCACGCAGCACGGGCATGCCATCTCCGTAAGGGGTCGTCGGTCAGCGGGCGTCGCGGGCGGGGGGTCACACGGTGGGGGCACTTCGGCGCGGGGCGAACGGCAGGGCGAGAACCGAGCCGAGCATCGCGGTGACGGGCACGTGCAGGCCGATGGACAGGTCCTCCGGCAGGCTCGTGCGACCGTCCAGGAAACGCAGCAGGCGAGGCGCGGACACCCGGCTGAACAGACGGGTGAAGAAGGCCGGGCCGTCCACCCGGCCGTGGTCGAGGGCGTGCAGCAGCGCGGCGTCCATCAGCCGGGAGCGCGCCGAGTGCGGGCGCGGCGGCAGCGGGTGGCGCCCGGCGTGCAGCGCGGCCGCGACGGCGCCCGCCTGGCGCTGCACCGCGCTGAACGTGTAGCCCGTCGCGGGCCGGGTGGCCCCGGCCGCCGCCCCGATCCGGAACACGGACGCGCCGGCCTGCCGGGGGAACCGCGCGTCCGTCATCGGGATCACGCCCTGCTCACACGCGGTGACCTCGTGGTCGCCGATCCGCAGGACCCGGCCGGTGTAGTCCCGCAGCGCACGGTCGTGGGCGGCCGCGTCCAGCGCGCGCCGGGAGAACTCCGTGTACTCCACCAGCGCCTCGTGCGGGCCGGTCGGCAGGACGTAGCCGAACGACAGCCCGTGCGCGGGCTGCGGGGTACGGAAGTCCATCAACTCCACGGTCGCGGGGTCGAACACCGGCCGCCTGGTGCGCACGAACCAGCCGCGGAAGTGCTGCAGCAGCGTCGTGCGGGCCGGCGGCAGCCGGGCCGGCGGCCGCGAGTCGAACACCCAGCGGGCGGTCACCGTCACCTCGCCGCCGTCGGCCCGGCGGGCCCGCACCAGGGCACCGCCCGGCGCGGCCGCCACGCTCTCGACGACCGCCTCGACCGTCGTCACCCACGGGCTCACCCGCAACGCCCGGCCGGCCAGGTCCTCGAACGCGTCGGAGCCCAGCATCTTGTAACGCCACGGCTCGATCGCGGCGGTCACCGGCCGCCCGTCGCCGGAACGCACCCGCAGCCGCTGCCAGGACGCCGTCAGCGCCCCGTCGTACGGCCCTTCCCCCGCCTCCCAGTAGCACCAGGTGCGCCGCGCCGCACGGAACGGACCCGGCGGTGCCGCCAGCACCACGGCCGTCACCGGGCGCGCTCCCGCCGGCGGCCGGGCCAGCCGCAGGGCGAGCGACAGCCCGGCGGCACCCGCGCCCACCACCGCGACGTCCGACTCCACCTCCACGGCGGCTCCCTTCCCCGGCCCGTTGATCCGACCAGTCTTCCCGCCGCACCACCCCGGCGGATGCAGCCGGGAGCGTGTCGTGCCACCGCCCGCCCCCGGCGTCGGCATGTCCACCGAATGGCGCATCCGGCGCGGTGATCCGCGCGGAATGTGTGACGACGAGACACGTGACACGACAGGTGAGCCCGGGGCGCGCAGCCCGGCTCTCCGGACGGCGAGAGGATCCACGATGCGTTCCACCCAGGTGCTCGGCCGCCTCACGGCAGCGGCACCCCGCACGCCGCCCGCCCCGGCCGACCCCGGCGGATCCGGGAAACCCGGAAGCGTCGACGACGCGCGCACCGTCGACGCCGACGTGCCGGCCGCCGTCGGCAGGGAGCTGCGGGACCTGCTCACCGGCCGCCTCGCCGACTGCCGCGCGCTCGACCCGGTGTTCGCCGACGACATCGCCGAGCGCGTCGCCCGTTTCACCCGGCGCGGCGGCCGCCGGTTCCGCTCCCGGCTCGTGTGGTGGTCGCTGCGCGCGTGCGGCGGCGACGACGCCGTCCAGGTCCGCGCCGCGCTGCGCACGGCCGCCGCGCTCGAACTCATCCAGACCTGCGCCCTCGTGCACGACGACCTGATGGACCAGGCGCCCACCCGCCGCGGCGCACCGGCGCTGCACGCCGACGTGGCCGCCCAGTACACCGCCACGGCACCACGACCCGCCGCCCACCGGCTCGGCGCGTCCGCCGCGCTGCTCGCCGGCGACCTCGCCCTCGCCTGGGCGGACGACGAACTCGCCCGGCTGATGCTGGACCCCGCACTCCCGCGGGACACCGCGCGACGGCTGAACGAGGTCTGGCGCACCCTGCGCACCGAGATGGTCGCCGGCCAGTACCTCGACGTCCAGGGCCAGGCCACCTCCGCCCTCACCCTGGGCCGCGCGCTGCGCGCCGCCTGCCTCAAGAGCGCCCTCTACACCGTCGAGCGGCCGCTGGAACTCGGCGCGGTGCTCGCCGGCGCCGACACCGCCACCACCTGGACCCTGTGCCTCGCCGGACGCTCGGCGGGACTGGCCTTCCAGCTCAGGGACGATCTCGACGACGTCTTCGCCGACCCCGCCACCACCGGCAAGCTGAGCGGCGGCGACGTGCGCGAGGGCAAGCCCACCTACCTGCTGGCGGGGGGGGGGGGGGGGGGGGGGGGGGGGGGGGGGGGGGGGGGGCGGGGGGGGNCCCCCCCCCCCCCCCCCCCCCCCCCCCCCCCCCCCCCCCCCCCCCCCCCGCCGGCGACCGCGCCGCGCTCGGCGTGCTCGAACACGCGGTCGGCCGGGCGGACCTGACACCCCGCGAACTGGCCGACGTCCGGGACGTGCTCGAGACCACCGGCGCCCGCGACCTGGTGGAGACGAAGATCGGGCGACTGGCCCGGCAGTCCCTGCGCCATCTCGCCGAGGCCACGCTGGAACCGGGCGCCGCGCACCGGCTGCGCGCCCTGCTGGCCGAGATCACCGGCACGCCCCGGCCGGGACCCGGGCCCGACAACGCCCCGCTCGCCACCGCCCCCGCGGCGGCCGGATCGGAGGCGGCCAGGTGACCAGGACGGTAACGGGACCCACCGACCACGTCGTGGTCGTCGGCGCCGGACTGGCCGGCCTCTCCGCCACCCTGCACCTGCTCGGCGCGGGCCGCCGCGTGACGGTCGTCGAACGCGACCCGCGGCCGGGCGGGCGGGCCGGGCGCCTCGAACTCGGCGGCTACCTCATCGACACCGGCCCCACCGTGCTCACCATGCCGGACATCGCCGACGAGGCGTTCGCCGCCGTCGGCACCTCGCTGCGCGACCGCGTCGACCTCATCCCGCTCCACCCCGCCTACCGGGCGCGCTTCGCCGACGGCAGCACCCTGGACGTGCACACCGACGCGGCGGCCATGGAAGCGGAGATCGAACGGTTCGCCGGAGGCGCCGAAGCGGCCCGCTACCACCGGCTGCGGCACTGGCTGGGCGAGCTGTACCGCACCGAACGCGGCCGTTTCCTCGACGCCGACTTCGACTCGCCCTTCCAGCTCCTCACCCCCGACCTGCTGCGGCTCGCCGCCCTCGGCGGCTTCGGACGTTGGGAGGCGCGCATCGCCCGCCACCTGCGCGACGAACGGCTGCGCCGCGTCTTCTCCTTCCAGGCCCTCTACGCCGGCGTCCCGCCCGAACGGGCCCTGGCCGCCTACGCCGTGATCGCCTTCATGGACACGATCGCCGGGGTGTACTTCCCGCGCGGCGGCATGTACGCCCTGCCCCGGGCGATGGCCGACGCCGCCGCCGAAGCCGGCGCAGAGTTCCGGTACGGGCAGCGGGTGACCGGCCTGGAACGGAGCGGCGACCGGGTCTCGGCCGTCCTCACCGACGACGAACGCATCCCCTGCGACACCGTCGTCCTCACCCCGGACCTGCCCGTGACGTACCGCCTGCTCGGCCGCGCCCCGCGCCGCCCCGCGCGCCTGCGGCACGCCCCGTCCGCCGTCGTCCTGCACGCCGGCTGCGACCGCACCTGGCCCGAACTGGCCCACCACACCCTGTCCTTCGGCCACGCCTGGCGCGGCACCTTCCGCCAGCTCACCCGCACCGGCGAACTCATGAGCGACCCCTCCCTCCTGATCACCCGGCCCACCGCCACCGACCCGGGCCTCGCCCCACC
>NZ_JAJSZC010000330.1:0-6552 GCF_036815105.1 Streptomyces sp. IBSBF 3136 | reverse complement strand
GTGCGGGTCCGGCTGCGGGGGCGGGGGCGGCGGGACGGCCGACGTGACCGAGGCCGTCCGGGCGGCGGTGCTGGCCGCCGCCCCGGAACTGGAGTCGGTGGAGGCGGTCGCCGCCGAACGGCGCGCGGCCCCCGCCTTCGTCCCCCTGACCACGCTGGGCCACCGGACCGGGGCGCGGCCGCGGGAGGCGCGGTGAGCGTGGACGGAGCACTGGCCCGCGTCATCCGCTCGGCGGCCGACCGGGGCGCGGCGGCACGGGCCGAGGCGTGCGAGCTGTGCGCCGCCCCGGTGCCCGGCGAGCACCCCCATCTGTACGACACCCCGGCCGCCGAGGTGCGCTGCGTGTGCGGTCCCTGCTCGGTGCTCTTCGCCGACGACGCGGCCGGCGAGGGGCGCTACCGGCTGGTGCCCCGGCGCCGGCTCCGGCTCCCGCCGGTGGACACGGCGGTGCTGGGCGTCCCGGTGGGTCTGGTGTTCTTCGTGCCGCGCTCCGACGGCACGGTCACCGCCCAAGGGCCGAGCCCGGCCGGGGCCATGCGCTGGGAGGTGGACGCGGCGGCCTGGCAGCGGCTGACCGGCGTGTTTCCGCAGCTCCAGTCCATGGCACCCGATGTGGAGGCGCTGCTGGTGAACACCGTGCGCGGCCTGAAGGAGCACTGGATCGTGCCGGTCGACGACTGCTTCCGGATGGTGGCCGTGATCCGCCGCGAATGGCGGGGCCTGTCCGGCGGCGAGCGGGTCTGGCCGGCCGTGGAACGGTTCTTCGCGGAGCTCACCGAGCGGTCGTGAGGACCTGGAAGGAGAACGGACATGGGCAGCATCCGAGTGGGCCGCCCCCAGGCGCGGCCCGACCAGCTCACACATGTACGGGGTCTACACCAGGGCAATAAGGGCCCGCGCAGCCATCAGACCGGATTCCACGAGGACGGCACGTCCGACGCCCGCCGCTCCACCGGGATCCACTGGAAGCGGCACGACGCCCTGCTGGACGTCATGCCGAACATCTCACCTGGATGAGAGGGCGAAAGTGACCGCGATGAAGGACTGCCGGAAGTCGAGAAGGGTGAGAACGCCGGGCACCGCGAGGTCGGTGACGTCGGGACGCCAGGTGCTGATCGCCCAGGCCTGCCTGGTCGGCGGCCTGGCGGTGGCCCTGCTCGTCAAGGAACTGCCCGGCGTGATGCGGGAGTTGCGGATCTACCGGATGACCGGTGGCCTCCGCGCGAACCGCCGCTACCCCTGATCCCGGCCGTGCACGAACTGTCGATCGCGACCGCGATCGTGGAGCAGGCCGGGGAGATCGCCCGGGCGGACGGCGCCGGCGACGTGTCGCTGGTGACCGTCCGGGTCGGGGAACTGGCGGGTGTGGTGCCGGACGCGCTGCACTTCGCCTTCGAGGTGGCCCGCGACGGCACGCCGCTGGCCGCGGCCGAGCTGGTCGTGGAGCAGGTGACGGCGCGGGCCTGGTGCGAGGGCTGCGCGCGGGAGTTCGCGGTGGGCATGCCGCCGTTCTTCTGGTGCCCGGACTGCGACCGGCCCTCGCGGGACCTGCGCAGCGGGCGGGAGCTGGAGATCACGGGTGTGGAGGCGGTGCCGGCCCCGCGCTGACGGGGCCGGCTCCGGCCGGCGCGCGCTCAGCAGATGCGGGGCAGCTGCTCGCCCAGCGGCAGGTCGACCACCCTGGTGCCGCCGAGCCCGGTGGCGACGACGACCATGCCCGGGTGTTCCTCGACGCACTCGCCGACGAGGGTCGCGCCCGCGCCCTGCGGGTGCGCCCGCATCGCCGCGAGCACGGCCTCCGCCTCGTGCGGGGGCACGAACGCGACGAGCCGGCCCTCGTTGGCGACGTAGAGCGGGTCGAGGCCGAGGAAGCCGCAGGCGTTGACGACCTCGTCCGGGACCGGGAGAGCCCGCTCCCGCAGTCGTACGCCGGTTCCGGAGGCGCGGGCGATCTCGTTCAGGGACGTGCCCAGGCCGCCTCGGGTGGGGTCGCGCAGGACGTGGACGTCCTTGGTGACCGCCAGCATGGCCGCCACGAGACCGGCCAGCGGCGCGGTGTCGGAGGCGATCTCGACCCCGAACTCGAGGCCCTCCCGCACGCTCATGATCGCCACACCGTGCAGGCCGATCGGGCCACTGACGATGACGGCGTCACCGGGCCGGGCGCGCTGCGGGCGGATGTCGACGCCGTCGGGGACGAGGCCGACGCCGGCGGTGGTGACGTAGACGCCGTCGCCGTGTCCCGACTCCACCACCTTGGTGTCGCCGGTGGCGACGATGACACCGGCCGCCCGGGCCGCCGCCCCGACGTCGCGGGCGATCCGGCCGACGACCGCCAGCTCCACGCCCTCCTCCAGCACGAAGGCCACGGACAGGTGGGTGGGCACGGCGCCACTCATCGCCAGGTCGTTGACGGTGCCGTTGACCGCGAGGTCGCCCAGGCTGCCGCCGGGGAAGAACAGCGGCCGTACGACGTAGGAGTCGGTGGAGAAGGCCAGCCGGGCGCCGCCCAGTTCGAGGACCGCGGAGTCGGTGAGGGCGGCCAGGGTGGGGTTGCCGTAGGCGGGCGCGAAGACCTGCTCGATCAGCTCGGCGGACAGGGCTCCGCCGCCGCCGTGGCCCATGACCACGACCGGCTGGTCGCGCAGGGGGGCCGGGCAGGTCCAGGTGGTGGGGTCGACCGCGTCGGCGGCGCCTGCGGCGGTCGCGGTCACTTCGGTGGCTTCGGTGGCGAGGTCAGCCAACGGGGTTCATCTCCTCCTGCGGGACGCGGGATCCCCGCGGTGCCGGGCCGTCGGTCATCCGGCGGTACAGGTAGTAGGCCGCGCACGCGCCCTCGTTGGAGACCATGGTGGCGCCGAGCGGGGTGCGCGGGGTGCAGGCCTTGCCGAACGCCTCGCACTCGGTCGGTTTGATCAGTCCCTGGAGCACCTCGCCGGCGCGGCAGACGGCGGGTTCCTCGGTGCGGATGCCGGTGACGTCGAAGCGGTGCTCGGCGTCGTGGTCGCGGAAGGCCTCGGTCAGGCGCCAGCCGCTGGCCGGGATGCGGCCGATGCCGCGCCAGTTGCGGTCGGTGACCTCGAACACCTCCTCGATCATGCGCTGCGCCGCCGGGTTGCCCTGGTCGCGCACGGCCCGGGCGTAGGCGTTCTCCACCCGGTGCTCGCCGCGTTCCAGCTGGTGGACGGAGCGGCGGATGCCCTCGAGGATGTCCAGCGGCTCGAAGCCGGTCACCACGATCGGCACCCGGTACTTGTCCGCCAGGTCCGGGTACTCGGTGGTGCCCATCACGCTGCACACGTGCCCGGCGGCGAGGAAGCCCTGCACCCGGCAGGCGGGGGCGGTCATGATGGCCTCGATCGCCGGGGGGACCCGGACGTGGGACACCAGCAGGCTGAAGTTCCGCACGCCGAGTCGGCGGGCCTGGTGGACGGCCATGGCGTTGGCGGGGGCGGTCGTCTCGAAGCCGATCGCGAAGAACACGACCTCCCGGTCCGGGTTCTTGCGGGCGAGGTCGAGGGCGTCGAGCGGCGAGTACACCACCCGCACGTCCCCGCCCTCGCCCTTGACCCGGTACAGGTCCCGGTCGGTGCCGGGGACCCGGAGCATGTCGCCGAAGGAGCAGAAGATCACGTCGGGCCGGGCGGCGATCTCCAGTGCCTTGTCGATGACGTCGAGCGGTGTGACGCACACCGGGCAGCCCGGACCGTGGATCAACTCGACCTCGTCGGGCAGGAGCTGGTCGATGCCGTGCCGGATGATGGAGTGGGTCTGGCCGCCGCACACCTCCATCAGGGCCCAGGGCCGGGTGACCGTGGCCCTGATCTCGTCGAGCAGCCGGCGTGCCAGATCCGGGTCGTTGAACTCGTCGATGTACTTCACTGGACCTCACTTCCGCTCTCCTGCCGCGCCGCCTGCTGCCAGGCGTCGCCGAACTCCTCATCCAGGAGACCGAGTTGCTCGAACAACTCCAGGGACGCCCGGGCCGACTCCTCGTCCAGGCGCTGCAGGGCGAAGCCGACGTGGACGATGACGTACTCACCCACCCGGACATCGGGCAGGTACTCCAGGCACGCCTGTTTGCGCACTCCGCCGAAGTCGATCAGCCCGGTGCGCGGATCGGCGCCCTCGTCGATGGCCACCACCTTGCCGGGCACTGCCAGACACATGGGTCACTCCGTCTCGTGGTTGGTTGCTGTTCCCGCGACCATGAGCTGGCCGAGCGCCAGCCCGCCGTCGTTCGGGGGGACTTCGCGGTGGCGCAGGACGGTGAAGCCGTCCGCGGCAAGCAGGGCGGCGCACTCGTGCTCCAGCAGGCCGTTGGCGAAGACACCTCCGGTGAGGGCCACGGTGGTCAGGCCGGCGGCCGTGCGGGCCCGCCCGCAGATCTCCGTGACGGCGCGCGCGACACCGCGGTGGAAGCGGGCCGCGAGTACCGGGACCGGGGTGCCGCGCCGCTGGTCGGCGAGGAGCGCGCGGAGCATCGGCGCGGGGTCGATGAGGTGGCCGGCCGGGAGCCCGAAGGGGTACGCCTGCGCGTCGGCCGGCCACGCCCGCGCGGCCGCCGCCTCCAGTTCGAGCGCCGCCTGGGCTTCGTAGCCGGCCCGGTGGCAGACGCCGACCAGGGAGGAGACCGCGTCGAAGAGGCGGCCCATGCTGGAGGTGGCGACGCAGGCCACCTGCCGCTCCAGCTGCCTGCGCAGGACGGTGAGTTCGGCGTCGGTGCAGGCGGTGACGGACGGCAGGGCCGGCTCCCACGGCAGTCCGGCGGCCCACAGCCGGGCGAGCGCCAGCCGGCAGGGGTTGACGACGCCCGCGTCGCCGCCGGGCAGCGGGGCGGGGGCGAGGTGGGCGAGCCGGCGGTAGCCGGTGTAGTCGGCGAGCAGGACCTCACCGCCCCAGACGGTGCCGTCGTCGCCGTACCCGGTGCCGTCGAAGGCGACGCCGATGACCGGTGTGGTGCCGTCGAGGCCGTGCTCGGCCATGGCGGAGGCGATGTGCGCGTGGTGGTGCTGGACCCGCCTCGGTGGTCCGGCGCCGAGCCGGGCGGACCTCCGGCGGGCCCATCCCGTCGAGTGGTAGCCGGGGTGGCGGTCGGCGGCCACCAGGCGCGGGGTGACTCCGGTGAGCCGGGTGAGGTGCCGTTCGGCGCGTTCGGCGGCCTCCAGGGTGGCCAGGTCGCCCATGTCGCCGATGTGCGGCCCGAACCAGGCCTGGTCGCCCTCTCCCAGGCACAGGGCGTTCTTCAGGTCGCCGCCGACCGCGAGCACGGCGGGGACCGTGAGCGGGAGGGGCACCGGGCGCGGGACGTACCCGCGGGAGCGGCGCAGCACCTGCTCCGTGCCGTCCTCGCGCACCCGCAGCAGGGAGTCGTCGCAGGGTGAGGCGATGGGCCGGTCGTGGCCGAGCCAGGCGTCGGCGAGTCCGGCGAGCCGGGTCAGCGCCTCGGCGTCGTCGGTGACGATGGGCTCGCCGGAGCGGTTGCCGCTGGTCATGACCAGCGCCTTCGGGCCCGGGGGGTCGCCGGGCAGCCCGAACAGGAGGGTGTGCACGGGGGTGTACGGCAGCATCACGCCGATGTGCGGGCTGCCGGGGCACACCTCGTCGGCGAGGTGGAGCCCGTCCGGGGGCGTGCGGCGGCGGAGCAGGACGATGGGGCGGCGGGCCGAGGTGAGCGCCCGGCGTTCGGCGTCGGAGAGGACCGCGACCCGCTCGGCGGTGCGCGGGTCGGCGCACATCACGGCGAAGGCCTTGCCGCCGCGTTCCTTGCGGTCGCGCAGGGTGGCGACGGCCCGTGCGTCAGTCGCGTCGCAGGCCAGGTGGTAGCCGCCGACGCCCTTCACCGCGACGATCCGGCCGGCGGTGAGCAGGGCCCGTGCCGCGGCCAGGGCGTCGGCGTCCCGGGCGGGGCGGACTCCGGTGCCCTCGGCGGGGACGAGCCGCAGCCGGGGTCCGCAGTCGGGGCAGGCGATGGGCTGGGCGTGGAAGCGCCGGTCGGCCGGGGCGCCGTACTCGCGGGCGCATGCGGGGCACATCGGGAAATCGGCCATGGTGGTGGCCCCGCGGTCGTAGGGCATCGCGGTGGCGATGGTGAAGCGGGGGCCGCAGTGGGTGCAGGTGATGAACGGGTGGCGGTGCCGGCGGTCGGCGGGCCCGGCCAGTTCGCGCAGGCAGTCGGCGCAGGTCGCGGTGTCGGGCGGGAGCTGGGTGTGTCCCTCGGCCCGGTCGGTGGGGCGGATGGTGAACGGGCCGGTGGCGCCGGTGGTGGGCAGGTCCTCGCGGCCGAAGGCGGTCACGGCGGCCAGCGGCGGCGGCTGCTCGGCCAACTGGTCGCAGAAGCGGTCCACTTCGGCCGCCGGCCCCTCGATCTCGATGAGCACGCCGTTCGCGCTGTTGCTCACGAAGCCGGTCAGCGCGAGGTCGGCGGCCAGCCGGTGCACGTACGGCCGGAAGCCGACGCCCTGCACGGTGCCGCGCACGGTGATCCGGCGCCGGACCGCGCCGGTGGCGGGTGCGGTCACGGGGCGGTGGTGGCGGCGGTGTGGTGGTGGC
>NZ_JAJSZC010000329.1:0-6562 GCF_036815105.1 Streptomyces sp. IBSBF 3136 | reverse complement strand
GGCGGGGACCGAGGCGGGCCCGCGGGCTCAGGGGGCCAGCTCGACCTGGATCTCGACCTCCACCGGCGCGTCCAGCGGCAGCACCGCGACGCCCACCGCGCTGCGGGCGTGCACGCCCTTGTCGCCGAGGACCTCACCGAGCAGCTCGCTGGCGCCGTTGATCACACCGGGCTGACCGGTGAAGTCGGCGGCGGAGGCGACGAAGCCGACGACCTTCACCACGCGCGCCACGCGGTCCAGGTCACCGGCGACCGACTTCACGGCGGCCAGCGCGTTCAGCGCGCAGGTACGGGCCAGTTCCTTGGCCTCCTCCGCGGTGACCTCGGCGCCCACCTTGCCGGTGACCGGCAGCTTGCCCTCCACCATCGGGAGCTGGCCGGAGGTGTAGACGTACGCACCGGACCGCACGGCCGGCTGGTACGCGGCCAGCGGCGGGACGACGTCCGGAAGGGTCAGACCCAGTTCGGCCAGCTTGGCCTCGACCGCGCTCATGCCTGCTTCTCCCGCTTCAGGTAGGCGACGAGCTGCTCGGGGTTGTTGGGCCCGGGCACGACCTGGACGAGCTCCCAGCCGTCCTCGCCCCAGGTGTCCAGAATCTGCTTCGTGGCATGGACGAGCAGCGGCACGGTTGCGTATTCCCACTTGGTCATGGGCCGACTTTAGCCGCTGCGATCCACCGCACCCGCGGCCGACCGCGCAGGCCCGTCGGCCACCGCACCGGCGGCCGACCGCGGGCGCCGTTGTCCACAGCCCCACGCGTGACCGTCGGCCGGACTGGTTAGGCTCGAAGACGTGAGCAGGCTCCAGGTCGTCAGCGGCAAGGGCGGGACCGGAAAGACGACGGTCGCCGCCGCACTCGCGTTGGCTCTCGCCACAGAGGGGAAGCGCACGCTTCTCGTGGAGGTCGAGGGCCGGCAGGGCATCGCCCAGCTCTTCGAGACGGAGGTGCTGCCCTACGAGGAACGGAAGATCGCGGTCGCTCCGGGCGGCGGGGAGGTGTACGCCCTGGCCATAGACGCGGAACTGGCCCTCTTGGACTACCTCCAGATGTTCTACAAGCTGGGGGGCGCGGGCCGGGCCCTGAAGAAGCTCGGCGCGATCGACTTCGCCACCACCATCGCGCCCGGTGTCAGGGACGTCCTGTTGACCGGCAAGGCCTGCGAGGCCGTGCGCCGCAAGGAGAAAAGCGGCCGCTTCACCTACGACTACGTCGTGATGGACGCCCCGCCCACCGGGCGCATCACCCGCTTCCTGAACGTCAACGACGAGGTGGCGGGCCTGGCGAAGATCGGCCCGATACACAATCAGGCGCAGGCCGTCATGAGGGTGCTGAAGTCACCGGAGACGGCGGTGCACCTGGTGACGCTGCTGGAGGAGATGCCGGTCCAGGAGACCGCCGACGGCATCGCGGAGCTGCGCGCCGCGCGGCTGCCGGTGGGCCGGGTCATCGTGAACATGGTCCGGCCGGAGGTGTTGGACGCGGCGGACCTGGAACTCGTGCGGACCGTGGAGCGTTCATCCGTCGCACAGGCGCTGTCCACCGCCGGCCTCGGCGGGGCGCGGCGCGGCGGGCACGCCGAGCGGCTGGTGGACCCGCTGCTGAAGCAGGCGTCGGAGTACGCCGAGCGGTACGCGCTGGAGCAGGAGCAGCGCGCGGTCCTCGGCGATCTGGACCTGCCGATGCACGAACTGCCACTGCTCGCCGAGGGCATGGACCTCGGCGGCCTGTACGAACTCGCCAGCGAGCTGCGGAAGCAGGAGTTGTCATGAGTCCGGACCCGGCGCAGTCCCCGACCGCGGCGCCCGCCCAGTCCTCCGCCCGGGACGGCGCACGCTCCCGCATCTCCCCCGCGCGTGTGCTCGACGTCGATCCGCTGCTGGACGACCCGGCGACCCGCATCGTGGTGTGCTGCGGCTCGGGCGGCGTCGGCAAGACGACGACGGCTGCGGCGCTGGGCCTCAGGGCGGCCGAGCGGGGCCGCAAGGTGGTCGTCCTCACCATCGACCCGGCCCGGCGACTCGCGCAGTCGATGGGCATCGACTCCCTCGACAACGTGCCCCGCAGGGTGAAGGGCACCGAGGGCGACGGCGAGCTGCACGCCATGATGCTCGACATGAAGCGCACCTTCGACGAGGTCGTCGAGGGGCACGCCGACCCCGACCGGGCGGCCGCGATCCTGTCCAACCCCTTCTACCAGTCGCTCTCGGCGGGCTTCGCGGGCACGCAGGAGTACATGGCGATGGAGAAGCTGGGCCAGCTGCGGGCCCGGGACGAGTGGGACCTGATCGTGGTGGACACCCCGCCGTCCCGTTCGGCGCTGGACTTCCTGGACGCACCCAAGCGCCTCGGCTCCTTCCTCGACGGCCGGCTGATCCGGCTGCTGACCGCTCCGGCGAAGCTCGGCGGCCGCGCGGGGATGGCCTTCCTCAACGTCGGCATGTCGATGATGACCGGCACTCTGGGCAAGCTGCTGGGCGGCCAGCTGCTGAAGGACGTACAGACCTTCGTGGCCGCGATGGACACCACGTTCGGCGGTTTCCGCACGCGCGCGGACGCCACGTACAAGCTCCTCCAGGCGCCCGGTACGGCGTTCCTCGTGGTGGCGGCGCCGGAGCGGGACGCGCTGCGCGAGGCGGCGTACTTCGTGGAGCGGCTGGCCGCGGAGAAGATGCCGCTGGTGGGGCTCGTGCTCAACCGGGTGCACGGCAGCGGCGCCGGCGGACTGACGGCCGAGCGGGCGCTCGCCGCCGCGGAAAATCTTGAGGAGTCCGGCATTGTCGATCAGGGGGACGGGAAAGCTGGACTTCGTAACTCTCCCGACACGTACGGCAGTTCAGAACCTCCCGCTTCCCGGGCCGCAGCTGAGGACACCGCTTCCGAAGAAGGCTCCCCCGCCGCCACGGAGCACTCCGTCGACCAGCTCACCGTAGGCCTGCTGAGGCTGCACGCCGAGCGCATGCAGCTGCTCTCGCGCGAGCAGCGCACGCGTGACCGGTTCACCGCCCGCCATCCCGAGGTGGCGGTCGTCGAGGTGCCCGCACTGCCCGGCGACGTGCACGACCTCACGGGCCTGCGCGACATCGGCGACCGGCTGGCGGCGAGCCGCACGGAGCTGCCCTAGCGGCGCAGGCAACGCCCGCCGGCGCAAGTGACGTCCGCGCGGAATCTGTCGTCACACACGCAGACCCGGCGTCGCACACGCAGACCTGCGGTCGTACGCACAGGCATGACGCACGGGTGTGCAGGCATGACACGCCGGTGCGAAGGCACGCAAGGCACGGGGCGCCAGGGCTGAGCCTGGGCGACCTCCATGGCCTCGGTCATGTCCCGTGAGCGCGCCGGCGGCCGCCGCTCATGCACGCGTGCCCCGCGGGCGTGCCTCCGGGCACGCCCCGCACAGCGGGTGTCTCCGCGGGCGTCCCACGGGTGGCGCCCCGGAACACAGGAACACACGTCCGACCGCCGCTTCCCACGCCTCATGGCCGGCCGGAGTGGCTCCGAGTCCGCGCCGGCGCGAAAGCCCTAGCTCACCGCCGCGTAGTTCTCGTACACCTCGTCGCTGTCGAGGGGCACGATGCCGACGCCCCGCTCGTACTCCAGGCGCGCGGTCTCCAGCAGCCGGCGCCAGGAGGTCACGGTCGGCCGCCTACGCAGCAGTGCGCGGCGCTCCCGCTCCGTCATGCCTCCCCACACGCCGAACTCCACGCGGTTGTCCAGCGCGTCGGCCAGGCATTCGGTACGTACCGGACATCCGGTGCACACCGCCTTGGCCCTGTTCTGCGCTGCTCCCTGCACGAACAGTTCATCCGGATCGGTAGTGCGGCAGGCGGCCTGCGCACTCCAGTCGGTAACCCAGCCCATACCGGCGCCGTCCTCTCCCGAATCGAGGCTCCCCCACGGCGGCAGCGGCATATTCACCGCCGCCAGTTGAGGACGTTACGGAAGGTGGAGACAGCGCAACACCCCCTTCGGGCCCAATCTTGAATGGCCCGAACGGACTATGGGTAAGCGGCAGATCACCCGCGGGAGTGAGCTGGCGACATGCGCGACCATCCCGGCATACCGGGACGGCTGTGACGCGCCACACCGGGCGCCAGGTGACACACGAGGCGGTTTCGGACACGTCCCCACCAGAAAGTCGGGTACTTCCGGAACGATTCGGGGTCGTCGGACGTATTGATACGTGGCCGCACCGCTGTGACAGTTGATAGCAGCTTAGGCCAACGCCTGTGCGCGTGTCCGGCGAATGGAAACGTAGGCGCCGGCTTTGCCGCGCCGCGACGCGCCCTGCTGCCCACTCACCTGCCCCGATGCGTCCGCACCGGACATCGCGGACATCACGATCCGGCACCCGAACATCCCGAGAAGCGGCCGCCTCCACCGGAACGCTCATCAGTACGGATTAGGCTGCCCCCATGCCAAAGAAGCGCTCGGGCGGTGGCCTGTCGGCAACACAGCAGGCCGCCAAGTTCCTCGGTGTCAGTGTGCTCGCGGGAGCCGTCATGGCGGGCATCGCGCTGCCCGCCGCCGGCGCGCTGGGCCTCGCGGCCAAGGGCTCGGTCAAGGGCTTCGACGAGATCCCGGCCAACCTCAAGAGTCCGCAGCTCAGCCAGCGCACGACCATACTGGACAGCCGGGGCAACCAGTTCGCGACCGTCTACTCCCGTGACCGCACGGTGGTGGAGCTCAAGGACATCTCGCCGTACATGCAGAAGGCGATCGTCGCGATCGAGGACTCACGCTTCTACAAGCACGGCGCGATCGACCTCAAGGGCGTGCTGCGCGCCCTGAACAAGAACGCGCAGTCGGGCGGGGTCGCCCAGGGCGCCTCCACGCTCACCCAGCAGCTGGTGAAGAACTACTTCATCGAGGAGGCCGGCGACGACCCGACGAAGGTCGCCGAGGCCACCCAGCAGACCCTCGGCCGCAAGGTCCGCGAGCTGAAGTACGCGATCCAGATCGAGGAGAAGCTCGGCAAGAAGCGGATCCTCGAGAACTACCTGAACATCACCTTCTTCGGCGAGCAGGCCTACGGCGTCGAGGCGGCCGCCCAGCGCTACTTCTCCAAGCACGCCAAGGACCTCAACCTGCAGCAGTCCGCGCTGCTCGCGGGCATCGTCCAGTCCCCGAGCCGCTACGACCCGGTGAACGACGAGGCCGAGGCCACCAAGCGGCGCAACACGGTCCTGCAGCGCATGGCCGAGCTGGGCGACATCTCCCAGGCAGAGGCCGACCAGGCCAAGGAGAAGCCGCTCGGACTGCACGTCAGCCAGCCGAAGAACGGCTGCATCACGGCCACCAAGAGCGCCGCGTTCTTCTGCAAGTACGTCGAGAACGTCTTCCTGACCGACCCGACGTTCGGCAAGACCCGCGAGAAGCGCGCCAAGCTCTGGAACCAGGGCGGCCTGACCATCCGTACGACCCTGGACCCGCAGGCGCAGGCGTCCGTGCAGGCGTCCCTCAAGGAGCACGTCTACAAGTCGGACAAGGTCGCGGCGGCTGCCACCCTGGTCGAGCCCGGCACCGGCAAGGTCCTGGCGATGGGCCAGTCCAAGCCCTTCGGGTACGGCAACAACGAGACCGAGTACAACTTCTCGGTCAACCGGGCCATGGGCGGCTCCAACTACGGCTTCCCGACCGGTTCGACGTTCAAGCCGTTCGTGGCGGCGGCCGCGATCGAGGGCGGCAAGCCGGCGACGCAGGAGTACTCGGCGCCGTACAAGATGAACTACCCGAGCCCCGTGCAGCGGTGCAGCAGCAGCCCGTACGTCAACACCAAGAACGAGACGGTCGAGAACGAGAACGAGTCGGAGAAGGGCCCGTACCGCATGAAGGAGGCGATGGCGAAGTCCATCAACACCTACTTCGTGCAGCTCATCTCCGACATCGGCCTGTGCCCCGTGGTGAAGATGACCGACGCGCTGCACGTCGTGCAGGGTGACGGCTCGAAGCTCCCCCAGACCCCGTCCATCGCGCTCGGTTCGATCGGCCTCTCCCCGCTGACCATGGCGAGCGCGTACGCCACCTTCGCCTCCCGGGGCATGTACTGCACGCCGGTCGCCATCGAGTCCATCACCCAGAAGGTCGGCACCGAGCGGAAGTCGCTCGAGGTGCCCAAGTCGACCTGCTCGCGGGCGATGAGCGAGCAGACCGCGGACACCGTCAACACCCTGCTGCGCGGTGTGGTCGACTCCGGCACCGGCCAGGAGGCCGGCCTGAGCGACCGGGAGAGCGCGGGCAAGACGGGTACGACCGACTCCCGCAAGAACGCCTGGTTCGTCGGCTACACGCCGAACATGGCCGGCGCGGTCTGGGTCGGCAGCGCCAAGCAGAACGTGGAGATGACCCACATCACCATCGGCGGGGTCTACCGCGACCTCGTCTACGGCGGTCAGGTCCCCGGCCCGATCTGGCGTGACGCCATGGCGGGCGCCCTGGAGGGCAAGGACGCACCCGACTTCAACCTGGTCGACATCCCCGACGACGACAACCCCGGGGACGGCCAGGGAAAAGGACGAGGGGGGGACAACGGGGGCAAGAACGGGGACAACAACAACGGGG
>NZ_JAJSZC010000328.1:0-6599 GCF_036815105.1 Streptomyces sp. IBSBF 3136 | reverse complement strand
GTGCCCGCCCTCGCGGCCGGCCGGCCCCGCGCCACGGCCTCCCCGCCGTACGCTTCCTACTGGTACCCGGACTCCCTCCCCGCCGGCAGCCCCGGCACCGGGATCACCTGGCGGAGCCTGAAGGCGTGGCGTGCCGCCGACGACCCCGACCTCGCCTTCAACGCCGCGTCGGTTCCGCTCGCTGCCCGCTTCACCCCGGTCCCGGCGAACCCGACCGCCCGCGCGGGGCAGGCCCGCGTCCAGGCCCTGGTCTCCTTCGGGCCCACCTCCGTCAACCCCTCCCAGGGCGCTGCCGACGCCGACTACTACGCCCTCACCCACTGGGCCTATGTGGACGAGCTGGTGTTCTGGGGCGGCTCGGCGGGCGAGGGACTGATCCTGGCGCCGAACGCGCCGATCGTGGACGCCGCCCACCGGCACGGCGTGCCCGTCCTCGGCAACGTCTTCCTGCCGCCCACCGCCTACGGCGGTCAGCTGCGGTGGACCCGCGACCTCGTCCAGCAGGACGCCGCCGGGCGCTTCCCCCTCGCGGCCCGACTTGTCGCGGTGGCCGCGGCGTACGGCTTCGACGGCTGGTTCGTGAACGCCGAGACCGGCGGCGGGAACACCGCGCTCGGCACCGCGATGCTGGGCTTCGTCAAGGAGCTGAGGACGCTCGCGGCCGCCCGGGGACAGCGGGTGACCTGGTACGACGCGATGACCGTCAACGGCACGATCGCCTGGCAGGGCGCGCTGGACAGCCAGAACCAGGCCTTCTTCCAGGCCGCCGACGACATGTTCGTCGACTTCCGGTGGAGCGCGGGCACCCTCGCCGCCTCGGGGACGAGGGCCGGACAGCTGGGGCGCAGCCGGTACGACCTGCGGGCGGGCGTCGACGTCGAGTCGAACGGCTCGGACACCCCGGTGGACTGGGACGCGATCGTCCCCACCGGCAGACCCCACATCGCCTCCATCGGCTTCTACCGGCCCGAATGGACCCGCGAGCACCTGCCGGCCGACCGGCGCGCCCCCGCCGACTTCCACGCGGCCGACGACCGGTTCTGGACCGGCCGGTCCCTGGACCCGGCGCGACCGGACGCCACCGACCCGTGGCGGGCGCCCGCCGTGTCGGTGGCGGACCGCTCGACGGTGTCCTCGGTGCCGTTCGCGAGCGTGTTCAACACCGGGCACGGACTGCGCTGGTACGAGGCCGGAGAGGTCACCTCGGACGCCCCCTGGAACCACCTCGGGCTCCAGGACCGGCTGCCCTCGCGCCGTTGGACGGTGCGGACGGCGGGTCAGCGGCCCACCGTCACCTTCGACTTCGACGACGCCTGGCGGGGCGGCAGCAGTGTGCTGGTCGCAGGCGCCCAGGACGGGCCCGCGGTGCTGGACCTGTACGCGACCCGGCTGCCGATCACCCGGAACACCGTGGCCGAACTGACCTACAGGGCGGAGGCCGGGGAGGCGGACGTCGAGCTGGCCGTGGCGACCGCCGAACCCGCGGCGGCCGGGGCGGCACCGCCGTACCGGTACCTGCCGGTGGACCCCGGCGGCGGGGCGTGCCGCAGGGACTCCGCCCACGGCTGGCGGACGGTGGAGCTGCCGCTCGCCGGTCTCTCCGGCACCGTGCACGCCCTCGGGGTCCGAATCACCGCGGGCGGAGGGCCGGTGCGCTGGCGGCTGGGCGCGATCGCCGTCCGCGACACGGCCGGCCCGCCCGCCGTACCCGCCGCACCCACCGGCGCCCGCGTCACCGCGGCGAACGGCGGCGACCTGCGCCTCGCCTGGAACGCCGCCCCGGGGCCCGTCCGCCACTACACCGTGCACCGCGTCCTGCCCGACGGCACCCGCCGCTTCCTCGGCGGCACCTGCCAGCGCGCCTTCTTCGTCGCCGGCCTGCGGCCCGAGCAGGGCGAGAGCGCGGCACGGTTCGAACTGCGCGGCGTGGGGGAGCTCTACAACGCCTCGACTCCCGTGACCGTCACCCACACCTGGTAATCACCCCGGACACCCCAGCAGGGAGCACCCCACATGCATGACGACCGCACTCTGGTCGAAGCCCGCCTCCGGCGCGTCCTCGACGAACGCATCCGCCCCGCGGTGTACCCCGAGTCCGTGCCGCTGCGGGTCGCCGTCTGGCACGCCCCGGGCGAGCCGGTCCCGGTCGAGCGGGGTCTTGCGGCCGAGCCGTCGCCGATCGAGGTGGGCGCCCGGTGGGGTGCCCCCTGGGGCACGAGCTGGTTCCGGGTGACCGGCACCGTCCCCGAGGCGTGGGCGGGCCGGACCGTGGAGGCCCTGCTCGACCTCGGCTTCGACGAGAACATGCCCGGCTTCCAGTGCGAGGGTCTGGTCTACCGGCCCGACGGCACACCGGTGAAGGGGCTCAACCCGCGCAACCAGTGGGTGCGCGTCGCCGCCCCCGCCGCCGGCGGCGAGGAGGTGCGCCTGCACGTCGAGGCCGCCTCCAACCCCGTCGTCCTCGACTACCACCCGTTCCGGCCCACCCCGCTCGGCGACCCGGCCACCGCCGGGCACGAGCCGCAGTACACGCTCGCCCGCATGGACCTCGCCGTCTTCGACGAGACCGTGTGGCAGCTGGTGCTCGACCTGGAGGTGCTGGGCGAACTGATGGCCGAGCTGCCCGAGGACTCCGCGCGCCGCCACGACATCCTGCGCGCGGTCGACCGGGCGCTGGACGCGGTGGACCTCCAGGACGTGAACGGCACGGCGGACCGCGCCCGGGAACGGCTCACCGGGGTGCTGGCCGCCCCCGCCGTGCCGTCCGCCCACCGGATCAGCGCCGTCGGGCACGCGCACATCGACTCGGCCTGGCTGTGGCCGCTGCGCGAGACGGTGCGCAAGGTGGCCCGCACGACGTCCAACATGACCGCGCTCCTCGACGACGAGCCGGACTTCGTCTTCGCCATGTCCCAGGCGCAGCAGTGGGCGTGGGTGAAGGAGCACCGGCCGGAGGTGTGGGCCCGGGTGAAGAAGGCCGTGGCGGGCGGGCGGTTCGTGCCGGCCGGCGGGATGTGGGTGGAGTCGGACACCAACATGCCGGGCTCCGAGGCGATGGCCCGTCAGTTCGTGCACGGCAAGCGGTTCTTCCTCGACGAGTTCGGCATCGAGAACGAGGAGGCGTGGCTGCCCGACACCTTCGGCTTCGCCGCCGGACTGCCGCAGATCATCAGGGCGGCCGGCTCCAAGTGGCTGCTGACGCAGAAGATCTCCTGGTCGCGGACCAACAGGTTCCCGCACCACACCTTCCGGTGGGAGGGCATCGACGGCACCCGGATCTTCACCCACTTCCCGCCCGTCGACACCTACAACTGCTCTATGAAGGGCGGCGAGATCGCCCACGCGGCCCGCAACTTCCGCGACAAGGGCCGCGCCCGGCACTCGCTCGCGCCCACCGGCTGGGGCGACGGGGGCGGCGGCACGACCCGTGAGATGGTCGCCAAGGCGGCCCGGCTGCGCGACCTGGAGGGCTCGGCGACCGTCGCCTGGGAGACGCCCGCCGCCTTCTTCGCGAAGGCCGAGGCGGAGTACCCCGACCCGCCGGTGTGGGTCGGCGAGCTGTACCTCGAACTGCACCGCGCCACCCTGACCAGCCAGGCCAAGACCAAACAGGGCAACCGCCGCAGCGAACACCTCCTGTACGAAGCCGAGTTGTGGGCTGCCACCGCCGCCGTGCGCACCGGGTTCCGCTACCCGTACGAGGACCTCGACCGGATCTGGAAGACGGTCCTGCTGCACCAGTTCCACGACATCCTGCCCGGCTCCTCCATCGCCTGGGTGCACCGGGAGGCCCGGGCGACGTACGAGCGGGTCGCCGCCGAGCTGGAAGGGATCATCGGGGCCGCGCAACGGGCGCTGGCGGGCCAGGGGAACACCCCCCTGGTGTTCAACGCCGCCCCGCACCCGCGCGCCGGCGTCCCGGCCGGCGGGGCCGCGACGGCGCGGACGGAGGCCGCGACGACGCTCCTGCCCCGCCCGGACGGCGGACACGTCCTGGACAACGGCCTGCTGCGGATCGAGATCGACGCCCGCGGCCTGGTCGTCTCCGCCCGGGACCTGACGGCCGGGCGCGAGACGATCGCCCCCGGCGCCGCGGCCAACCTGCTCCAGCTGCACGCCGACTTCCCGAACATGTGGGACGCCTGGGACGTGGACGAGTTCTACCGGAACACGGTCACGGACCTCACGGACGCCGACGCGGTGACGGCGGGCGAGGACGGCTCCTCGGTGCGGGTCGTACGGTCCTTCGGCGCGTCCCGGGTCACCCAGGTGCTTTCGCTGCCGCCGGGGGAGGGGCGCCTGGTGCTGGACACGGAGGTCGACTGGCACGAGACGGAGAAGTTCCTGAAGCTGGCCTTCCCGCTCGACCTGCACGCCGAACGGTACGCGTCCGAGACGCAGTTCGGGCACTTCCACCGGCCCACGCACACCAACACCTCGTGGGAGGCGGCCAAGTTCGAGGCGTGCAACCACCGCTTCGTGCACCTGGAGGAGCCCGGCTGGGGCGTCGCGGTCGTCAACGACTCCACGTACGGCCACGACGTGACCCGCACCGTCCGCACCGAGGGCGACCGGGGCACGACCACCACGGTCCGGGTGTCGCTGCTGCGCGCCCCGCGGTTCCCCGACCCCGAGACCGACCAGGGCGTGCACCGCTTCCGGCACGCGCTGGTCCCCGGCGCGCGGATCGCCGACGCGGTCCGCGAGGGCTGGCGGATCAACCTGCCCGAGCGGCGCGCGTCCGGAGCGGGGGCGGTGTCCCCGCTGGTCACGGTGGACAACCCGGCGGTCGTCGTGACCGCCGTGAAACTGGCCGACGACGGCAGCGGCGACGTCGTGGTCCGCTTCCACGAGGCCCACGGCGGCCGGGCCGCCGCCACCCTGGACCTCGGCTTCCCGGTCACGGACCACGCCGTGACGGACCTGCTGGAGCGGCCGGCCGGCGAGGGTGAGCCGCCCGCGCGCGACGGCGACCGGATCACCGTACGGCTGCGGCCCTTCGAGCTGATGACCCTGCGGCTGCGCAGGGCGTGAGACGACGGCGGGCGGGGCGCCGACGGGGACCCCCGGCGCCCCGCCCCGGCTCGTCCCCGCCCGCCCCGCGCCGTCCGGGCTTCTCCCCGGGCGGCCGCAGCCGCGATGATGTGCGGATGAGACGAAGAAGGGTCCCCGACCACTCCTGGGCCTCGGAGCCGGACCCGCTGCTGGCCCTGACCCAGCGGGAGTTGGCGTTCTACGCGCGGGCCTGCGACCGGGCCAGGCGGCTGCACCACGTCACCGAACTGGGCGCCCTGCTCACCACGTCGGTGACGGTCGTGGCCGCCGGTCTGCACGCCCCCGCCTGGCTCACCGCGCTGATCGCGGGCGGCGCCGTCTTCTTCACCGGCATGCGCCAGCTGTACGGCGCCGGGTCGCGCTGGGTGCTGGCCGCGCAGGCGAGGGAGTCGCTGCGCCGGGCACTCGACCGCTATCTGCTGCTGCCCGCGGCCGAGCGGGACGCGGCCGCCCGGCAGGCGCTGCAGAGCGTCGTCGAGGAGGTCGGGGCGAACGAGCTGCGCGCCTGGTCCGAGACGCAGGGCGGCCGTCCCGAAGCGGCGCCGCTGCCCCCGGTCCAGGCGTGAGGAGCCTCGGCCGCAGCGGCGTCGAGGTGAGCCCGCTGGGCTTCGGCGCCGCCGGGATCGGCAACCTCTACACCCCGGTGGACGACGAGTGCGCGCACGAGGCCGTACGCGCCGCCTGGCAGTGCGGCATCCGCTACTTCGACACCGCGCCCCACTACGGGCTCGGCCTGTCCGAACGGCGCCTGGGCGCGGCCCTGCGGGAGTACGACCGGGCCGCGTTCACCGTCTCCACCAAGGTCGGCCGCCGCCTCGAGCCCGCCGACGGCATCGGCGACGACCTGGCACACGGCTTCGCCGTCCCGGCCCGCCTGCGCCGCGTCCGGGACTTCGGCGCCGACGGCGTCCGCCACACCCTGGAGGCCAGCCTGGAACGGCTCGGCCTCGACCGGGTCGACGTCGTCTACCTCCACGACCCCGACGACCATGCCGAGCAGGCGTTCCGCGAGGCCTACCCGGCCCTGGAGCGGCTGCGGTCGGAGGGCGTCGTCGGCGCGATCGGCGCGGGCATGAACCAGGCGGAGATGCTCACCCGGTTCGTCCGCGACACCGACGTGGACGTGGTGCTCTGCGCGGGCCGCTACACCCTGCTCGACCAGAGCGCGGCGCGCGAGCTGCTGCCCGAGGCCGCCGCGCGCGGCGTGTCCGTGGTCATCGGCGGTGCCTTCAACTCGGGCCTGCTCGCGGATCCCGGCCCCGCGGCGAGGTACGACTACGGCCGCGCGCCCCGGGAGCTGGTCGAGCGCGCACAGCGTCTGGCGGCCGTCGCCGAGCGGCACGGCATCACGCTGCGCGCCGCCGCCCTCGCCTTCTGCGCCGCACACCCGGCCGTCGCCACTGTACTTGCCGGCGCCCGCTCGGCCGCCGAAGTGCACGACTGCGCCGACCAGTTCGGCACCCCGGTCCCGGCCGCCTTCTGGCGCGAACTGCACACCACCGGCCTGCTCACCGAGGACGCCCCCGACGACACCGGCGACGGCC
>NZ_JAJSZC010000327.1:0-6987 GCF_036815105.1 Streptomyces sp. IBSBF 3136 | reverse complement strand
CCCACCCCCCGCCCGCCGGGCCGCCCCCCCACCGGGCGGGCGGCCGCACGAGCGCTCGTCCGCCGCCCGTGGACGCAGCCGGGGCAGTCGCAGCCGTTTTCGGGGTCGACGTCCTCGAACAGCGGAGCGGTCATGCGATCTGCCTCACATACGGGGTGGATTTGTCCGCGAGTGTGCACGCTGATCAGTTTCACAACTGGCTTCCGGGCGCGCATGTTGACGGTCCGAACGATGTACCGCGCGTGCTCCGGATCGGGGACCCCGGCCCGTGTGGTCCGGAGCACCCCGCCAGGTCATGTAGAGTTTTCCCGTCAGCAGGCGCCGCTAGCTCAGTTGGTTAGAGCAGCTGACTCTTAATCAGCGGNGTGTGGTCCGGAGCACCCCGCCAGGTCATGTAGAGTTTTCCCGTCAGCAGGCGCCGCTAGCTCAGTTGGTTAGAGCAGCTGACTCTTAATCAGCGGGTCCGGGGTTCGAGTCCCTGGCGGCGCACGATGACGATGGCGAGCCACGTCCGCGGAGAACGCGGTCCTGGCTCGCCATATCTGTTTTCGCCGCCGCGCCGCACCCATTGCCTGTTTGGCCGGATACCCTCTGGCCATGGCAGCCCGGGACCTTCAAGAGCGGATCAAGAAGCTCATCGTCGACCGACGGCTGCCCTCGGGCGCCCCGCTGCCGACCGAGCCCGAGCTGATGGAGTTCCTCGGGGCGAGCCGGAACTCGGTACGGGAGGCCCTGAAGGCGCTCCAGGCGATGGGCATCGTGGAGATCAGGCACGGGTTCGGGACCTACGTCGGCTCGATGTCGTTCGCACCCATGATCGAGGGACTCGCCTTCCGCACGGTCGCCGGGCACTACCGGGGCGAGGACTCCCTGCTCCAGCTGCTGGAGCTGCGCGAGGCGGTCGAGACGGGGCTGGTCTCGCGGCTGGCCGGGCGGCTGCCCGAGGCGGACCTCGTTGAACTGGACGCCCTCGTGAACCGTATGGAACGGGAGGCCGCCGAGGGACGCGGCCTCGCCGAGACCGACCGCGTGTTTCACGCCACCCTCTACCGGGGGCTGGACAACGTGCTGCTGAGTGAGGTGCTGGAGGCGTTCTGGGACGCCTTCCACCGCGTCCGGCGGGACCTGGTGGAGGTGCCGCAGGATCCGCGGGTCACCTGCCGCCAGCACCGCGAGATCCTGGACGCCGTCCGGTCCGGCGACTCGGTGCGGGCGGAGGAGGCCATAAGGGACCACTTCGGCAACATCCGTGCCCGCCTCGCCCCCACCGGCGCGCCCGGGCCCCCCGAGCACCACCCGCGCCACAATGAACGGGTTTGACCGGTAGACAGGGCGTTTCGCGTCTTGCGATCACGCTCTGCGCCGTAGAACTCTTTGTGCCACCGAGCCTTCGCTGAGCGGCGGTTGGCAGCGAGCGGTTGCGGACCGGCGGGGAGGAATCCCCGCCCATGAGCCGGCGCCGTGGAGAGCGTCCGTGGTGCCGGAGACCGGCACCCGGGTCGCCTTCCTCACCTCCTTCGTGCCCGGCAAGGAGCCGCTGGAGATGGTGACGAAGACCCGGGAGGCGGCGGTCAAGCTGCGCCACCGGGGCCTGATGCCCGACTACCTGGAGCGGATGCTCGGTTTCTTCCGCGACCCCGACGTCGGCTTCGTCATCGGCCCGCAGGTGTACGGCCCCCGGCGGCCGGCAGCGCCGTCCCCGGCACCACCGCGGACGCCCGTGTACGTGCCGGAGTCCGGGCCCCCTGGTGTCGTACATGCGGTTCCCCCTGGGCGCATCATTCCGAGTGCCGATCGTGGCCCACCGGCGCGGGGGGTCACGAGGTCGCACGGGGGCTCACGGGCCGGTGCCGGTGAGGTACGCCGAGACCACCACGTTGGCCGTGTAGCTGCGGCTCGCCCGGTCGAAGGTGCCGCCGCAGGTGATCAGGCGGAGTTCGGCGCGGCCCGGCCGGCGGGGGCCGTAGGCCACACGCGCGTCGAAGTCGTCGCGGGGCAGGACCCGCACGTCGTCGATGGTGAACTGGGCGACCCTGCCGTCCGCGCGGACCACCCGGACCGTCTCGCCCGGCTCGAGGGTGCTGAGCTTGTAGAAGACGGCGGGCCGGGTCTCGGTGTCGACGTGGCCGACCATCAGCGCTGCCCCCGCCGCGCCGGGCGCGGTCCCGGAGCCGTACCAGCCGACCACTCCCGGCTGGTCGAACGGCGGCGGGTCGACGGCGCCCTCGCGGTCCAGGCCGCGGGCCACCACCGGTGCCTGCACGGCCAGTTCGGGGATGTCGACGCGCAGCGGCGGCGCGGCCCCGAGCGGTCGGGCCGCGGGCGGCAGCGGGAGCGCCCCCGCGGCGCGGTCGAGTCCGGCCACGTCGCCCGTGGTGGGTCCGGACGGGCTCGCGGGCACGGCGGTCACGCCGCGTCCCCACAGCCACAGCCCGAACAGCAGCACCGCCCAGGCCAGGCAGGTGACCAGGCGCCCGGTGCCGCGCCCGTGTTCGTCGGACATGTCCGCGGCGCTCAGTCCGTGCCGTGGCTCCGGCGGGCCCTGCGCAGCCCGACGGCGGCCGCGGCGATCCCGGCGAGGGCGAGGCCGGTCACCGCCTGGGCGGCGTCGGGCCCGGACGTGTCGGTGGCCACGGTCGCGAAGTGCGCGGTGCCACCGCCGCCCGCGTGCACCGGCGCCACGGGCGAGGCGGCCGGGTCGGGGGCGGTGCCCTGCCCGTCGGGCCGCCCGGCAGCCTTGTCCACGACGGTGATGGTGCCGGTCATCACCACGTCGGCGCAGCTGATCCGCACCTCGTAGGCGCCGGGTTCGAGCGAGGTGCGGATCCTGGTCTGACCCGCCATCGCGGTCTGCCCGGCCTGGCCGCCGGTCAGCCGGGCGTCGGAGACGAAGGCGGGCGAGGCGGCCGTGGCCTGCGCCCCGGTGCAGCCGCGCATCCGCAACGTCACGTCGTCACCCGGTGCCGGGGAGGACGGGGTCACGGTGACTCCGCGGTCGTTGTCGGCCGCGTGCGCCGCCGTCGGCGTGAGCGCGGCGACGGCGAGCAGTCCGGTACAGAGAGTGAGGCGTGCTGAGCCCATCGTGAAACCTCCAGATAAAGGGAGGCTCCCCCGTACCGCGCGCCTCCGCATCCTCGGGAGGCGCGCGATTGCTCCGAACGGGTGGACCGGGGTTGGGAAGCCCCAGGTCGCACGGGGTGGGCTCAGACGAGGTCGACCAGGTCGGCGATGGAGTCGACGACCTGGGACGGGCGGAACGGGTAGCGGTCGACGTCCACGGGCTGGGTGACCCCGGTGAGCACGAGGAAGGTCCGCATCCCGGCCTCCAGGCCCGCGAGGACGTCGGTGTCCATGCGGTCGCCGATCATCGCGGAGTTCTCGGAGTGGGCGCCGATCGCGTTCAGCCCCGCCCGCATCATCAGCGGGTTCGGCTTGCCGACGAAGTACGGCTTCTTGCCGGTGGCGGCGGTGATCAGGGCGGCGACGGACCCGGTGGCGGGCAGGTCGCCCTCGGTGGACGGGCCGACGTTGTCGGGGTTGGTGGCGATGAACCGGGCGCCGCCGTTGATCAGGCGGACGGCCTTGGTCAGGGCCTCGAAGGAGTACGTGCGGGTCTCGCCGAGGATCACGAAGTCGGGCTCGTGGTCGGTGAGGATGTAGCCGATGTCGTGCAGCGCGGTGGTCAGGCCCGCCTCGCCGATCACATAGGCGCTGCCGCCGGGCCGCTGGTCGTCCAGGAACTGGGCGGTGGCCAGGGCGGACGTCCAGATGTTGTCGACCGGCACGTCGAGGCCCATGCGGCGCAGCCGGGCGTGCAGGTCGCGCGCGGTGTAGATGGAGTTGTTGGTGAGCACCAGGAAGGGCCGCCCGGAGTCGCGCAGCTTCTTCAGGAAGGCGTCGGCGCCGGGGATCGGGACACCCTCGTGGATCAGGACACCGTCCATGTCGGTGAGCCACGACTCGATGGGCTTGCGGTCTGCCATGTGCTTGCGTCTCCTGGCGTACGTACGGGCGGGGGTCGCCGGAACCACGGCGTACCGACGCCCCCACCCTAATCAGACCCGCGCGATCCGTACCCCGTCGATCGCCCGCTTCCGAGGACGATGCGACACGGCCGACGGGGTACCCCGAACGTACGTCGTACAACGGTGACGGAGTCGAAGCGGATGCCCGTCTCACCGGTTACCGCTCCGGGGCGAGCGGCGCGGCCAGCCCGGCGAGCAGTGCGGGCAGGTCGGCGACGGAGGCCAGGACGTGGGTGGCGCCGGCGGCACGGAACGCGTCGTCCCGGTGCGCCCCGGTGCGCACCCCCGCGACCAGCCCCGCGCCCGCCCGCACGCCGCTGAGCACGTCGTAGGAGGTGTCCCCGACGACGGCGACCTGCCGTACGTCGGCCGCGGCCTTCGTCCGGACGAACGCTTCGAGCACCATGTCGGGGTAGGGCCGCCCGCGCCCGCCGGCGTCGGCCGGGCACAGGGTGAGCGGTACGAGGTCGCGCCAGCCGAGGGCGTCGAGGATCGCGTCCTGGGTGACCCGGGCGAAGCCGGTGGTCAGGACGACGGTACGGCCGCCGCCGGCCAGCTCCGCGATGGCCTCGCGGGCCCCGGGGACGGGAGCGATCAGGCCGTCGTCGACCAGCTCGCCGTACGCCTTCTCGAAGGTGGCGTTGGCGCGCCGGGCGCGGTCCTCGTCCCCGAACAGGTGCCGGAAGACGGAGATCTTGGACTCGCCCATGGTGGCGCGTACGTAGGAGAGGTGCTCGGCGTGCTCGGCCGAGCCGGGTGCGACGCCGAGTTCGGCGGCGGCCGCCGCGAAGGCGCGCTCGACGAGGCCGTCGTCGGCGACGGTCGTGCCTGCCATGTCGAGGACGACGAGGTGGATGTCGCGGTTCTCCGTGGTCAACTTCCTCACCAGCCCAGTTCGTTCGCGGTGGTCTCGGCTATCGCGGGTGAGCAGGTCATGCCGCGCCCGCCGGGCCCGGTGACCAGCCACACCCCCTCGCGCACCTGCTGCCGGTGCACGACCCGGCCGGGTTCGGTGCACTGGGCGTACACCCCGGCCCAGCGGCGCCGCACGCGCGGCAGCGGCCGGCCGAGCAGGGACTCGACGACTCCGGTGAGGTGCTCGTAGGGCTCCTCGACGGTGTCGAAGGCGAAGGGGTGCTCGTACTCGTGGGTGTCACCGATGGTCAGGCCGCCGTCGGCGCGCTGCACCATGAGCAGCTGCATGCGGTGGGCGGCGGCGGTCTCGGCCTGCGGCTGCCGGGCGTTCAGCTCGTCCAGCGCCGGGGAGGCGTAGGCCGGGTAGTAGCGGAAGCTGTCGGCGTCGGCGACCGAGGTGGTCAGGGGTTCGCCGAGCGGGTCGGTCTGCATCATCTGGAGGCGGACCCGGCGCACGGGCAGGTCCGGTCCGGCAAGCTCCCGGACCAGCCCGCCGAGCCAGGCGCCGGTGCACAGGACGACCGCGTCGGCCTGGTGCACGTCCCCGTGGTCGTCGCGGACCGTTCCGGCGCCGGTGACCTCCCGCACCTCGCGGCCCGGCAGGAACGTGTAGTCCGGGTGCTTCAGCAGCTCCTCGCGCAGGGCGAGCTGCGCGGTGCGCGGCTCGACGGCCGCGTCCCGCTCGCAGTACAGGGCGGCGGTGAACTCGCCGCGCAGGGCGGGGTTGAGCGCGCGGGCCTCACCCGGGGTGAGCAGCTCGTACCCGCGTGCGGCGGCGTCCGGGCGGGCCACGGCGGCCTCGGCGACGGCGAGTTCCAGGGGGCCGCGGACGGGGGTCAGGGACCCGATGGCCCGGAAGCCCAGCGCCGGGACGCGCGCGCCGATCTCCTCCCACAGCTCCCGCGCCCGGAGCGCGGCTTCCAGCTCCGCTCCACCGGCGCGGCCGCTGACCCAGATCTGCCCGAAGTTGCGCAGTGAGGCACCGCGCGCCTCGGTCTCGCGCTCGATCTGGACGACCCGGTGGCCGCGCTCCAGGGCTTGCCAGGCGTGCATGGTGCCCACCACGCCGGCTCCGACGACTGTCACTCTCACCGCGGCGACGCTCCTCTCGATCAGATCACCGGAGACATCCGGCTGACAAGGAGAGCGTGAACGGCCGGAGACATTTGGGCTAGACCCGTTATCATTTCGTGATACTACTCGGAGGTGAGGTGAGGGCGGTCGAGAGTGGTGAGCAGCCCGGTCACGGGGTGCTCCGGGCCGTTCTCAGCCCTTGAGATGGGCGGTGAAGGAGAACCGGTCGCCCCGGTAGAGAGACCGGACCCGCTCCAGCGGCCGCCCTCCGGTGTCTCGTGACACGCGGTGGATCAGCAGCATCGGCAGGGCCGGCGGGGTGCCGATGAGCAGGGCCTCCCGGGGGGTGGCGAGCACGGTCTCGACGCGTTCGTCGGCGTCGCCGAAGGCGATGCCCTGGTCCCGCAGGTAGGCGTAGAAGGAGGAGTCGGGGTTGAAGTCGGCGTCCAGGCGTGGCACCCGGGCGACCGCGACGTAGGTGCTCTCCAGGCCGACCCGCTCGTCGTCGGCGAGCAGCACGCGCTCCAGGTGCCAGACGGGTTCGCCCCGGGTGAGCCCGGTCTCGGCCGCGAGGGGCTCCGGGCACGGGAAGCGGTCGAGGGTGACGAGCGTACGGCCGGGGATACGGCCCTGCCCGCGCACCCCCTCGGTGTAGCTGGCCAGGGAGAGCGGCTGGGCCAGCTTGGGCCCGGCGACCACCGTCCCCCGCCCCTGCCGCCTGAGCCGCCCCTCCAGCACCAGCTCCCGCACGGCCTGCCGAACGGTCTCCCGGGCCACGTCGTACCGCTCGGCGAGATCGCGCTCGGTGGGGATGACACCGCCCTCCCCCAGCTCCTCCAGCAGTGCCGCGATGCGCGCCTTGACCGCGTAGTACTTCGGAATGCGCCCGTGCTCCGGGATGCCGGAGCGGACGGGGGCGCCGGGGGCCTGGTCGTTCGGGTAGTCCACGGGGGGATCGTCGCAGAAAGGGGGG
>NZ_JAJSZC010000326.1:0-6638 GCF_036815105.1 Streptomyces sp. IBSBF 3136 | reverse complement strand
GGGTCGGGCGGTCCCGGGTGGGGCGGTGACCGCGGGGGATGGCCGGAGCGCGCCATCCTAGGGCCGGAACGGGCCACCTGACCAGCGGTTTCCCAGACGTTCACGGCATTCGGGGGCGAACGCGCAGGACGGCGTCTACGGCATTGTCAGCGCCGTGGTGTGCAATGGATCTCGTGCCCGCACTGGAAGAACCACTGAATCAGCCACTGAAGTCAGTGCTCGGCCCCGCCACCGCGAAGGTGATGGCCGAGCACCTCGGCCTGCACACCGTGGGCGACCTCCTGCACCACTACCCGCGCCGGTACGAGGAGCGCGGCCAGCTCACCCACCTCGCCGACCTCCCGATGGACGAGCACGTCACGGTGGTCGCCCAGGTCGCCGACGCCCGCCTGCACTCCTTCGCGTCCGCCAAGGCGCCCCGGGGCAAGGGCCAGCGCCTGGAGGTCACGATCACCGACGGCAGCGGCCGGCTCCAACTGGTCTTCTTCGGCAACGGCGTGCACAAGCCGCACAAGGAGCTGCTGCCCGGGACCCGCGCGATGTTCGCCGGCAAGGTCTCCGTCTTCAACCGCCGTCTCCAACTCGCCCACCCGGCCTACGAACTGCTGCGGGGCGACGGCGAGGAGGCCGTGGAGACCTGGGCCGGGACGCTGATCCCGATCTACCCCGCCACCGCCAAACTCGAGTCCTGGAAGATCGGCAAGGCCGTGCAGACGGTACTGCCCAGCGCCCAGGAGGCCGTCGACCCGCTGCCCGCCTCCCTGCGCGAGGGCCGGGGCCTGGTCACCCTCCCCGAGGCCCTGCTCAAGATCCACCGCCCGCACACCAAGGCCGACATCGCCGACGCCCGCGCCCGCCTGAAGTGGGACGAGGCGTTCGTCCTCCAGGTCGCCCTGGCCCGCCGCCGCCACGCCGACACCCAGCTCCCGGCCGTACCCCGCACCGCGCGCCCCGACGGCATCCTCACGGCCTTCGACGACCGCCTGCCCTTCACCCTCACCGACGGCCAGAAGAAGGTCTCCGCAGAGATCTTCACCGACCTCGCCACCGACCACCCGATGCACCGGCTGTTGCAGGGGGAGGTGGGAAGCGGGAAGACGATGGTGGCCCTGCGCGCGATGCTCGCCGTGGTCGACGCCGGTGGTCAGGCGGCCATGCTCGCGCCCACCGAGGTGCTCGCCCAGCAGCACCACCGGTCGGTCACCGAGATGATGGGCGAACTCGCCGAGGGCGGCATGCTGGGCGGCGCCGAGCACGGCACCAAGGTGGTGCTGCTCACCGGGTCCATGGGGGTCGCCGCCCGCCGCCAGGCGCTGCTCGACCTCGTCACCGGGGAGGCCGGCATCGTGATCGGCACACACGCGCTGATCGAGGACAAGGTGCAGTTCCACGACCTCGGCCTCGTCGTCGTGGACGAACAGCACCGCTTCGGGGTCGAGCAGCGCGACGCCCTGCGCGGCAAGGGCAAGCAGCCGCCGCACCTGCTGGTCATGACCGCCACCCCCATTCCCCGCACGGTCGCGATGACCGTCTTCGGCGACCTGGAGACCTCGGTCCTCGACCAGCTCCCGGCCGGCCGCTCCCCGATCGCCACCCACGTGGTCCCCGCCGCCGACAAGCCGCACTTCCTGGCCCGCGCCTGGGAGCGGGTGCGCGAGGAGGTGGCGGGCGGCCACCAGGCGTACGTCGTCTGCCCCCGGATCGGCGACGACACCGACGAGGCGGACGACCCGAAGAAGGCGAAGAAGTCCCCCGAGGACGAAGCCGAGAAGCGCCCGCCGCTCGCCGTCCTCGACATCGCCGAACAGCTCGGCCGCGGCCCCCTCCAGGGACTGCGGGTGGAGGTCCTGCACGGCAGGATGCACCCCGACGACAAGGACGCGGTGATGCGCCGCTTCGCCGCGGGCGAGACCGACGTCCTGGTCGCCACCACGGTCATCGAGGTCGGCGTCAACGTCCCCAACGCCACGGCCATGGTCATCATGGACGCCGACCGTTTCGGCGTCTCCCAGCTCCACCAGCTGCGCGGCCGGGTGGGCCGCGGCTCGGCCCCCGGACTCTGCCTCCTGGTCAGCGAGATGCCCGAGGCGAGCGCGGCCCGCCAGCGGCTGAACGCCGTCGCCTCCACCCTCGACGGATTCGAGCTCTCCCGCATCGACCTCGAACAGCGCCGCGAGGGCGACGTCCTCGGCCAGGCCCAGTCCGGCGTCCGCTCCAGCCTGAGGGTCCTCGCGGTGATCGAGGACGAGGAGGTCATCGCGGAGGCCAGGGAGGAGGCTGCGGCGCTGGTGGCGGCCGATCCGGAGCTGGAGCGGCTGCCGGGTCTGCGGACGGCCCTGGACGCCCTGCTGGACGAGGAACGGGAGCAGTACCTGGACAAGGGCTGAGGCCCGGCGCCCCGGCAGTGACGCGGGGACCCGGGTGAGCGGCCACAATGAACGAAAAGCCGCCCACGAAGAAGGACCTGACATGACCCGCGTGATCGCCGGCAGGGCCGGCGGACGGCGCCTGTCCGTACCCCCGGGCACCGGAACCCGCCCCACCTCCGACCGCGCACGCGAGGGCCTCTTCTCCACCTGGCAGTCCCTCCTCGGCGGCCCCCTGGACGGCGAACGCGTCCTCGACCTCTACGCCGGCTCCGGAGCCGTGGGCCTGGAGGCCCTGTCCCGGGGCGCGAGCCACACGCTCCTGGTGGAGGCCGACGCCCGCGCGGCGAGGACCGTCCGGGAGAACGTGAAGAACCTGGGTCTGCCCGGCGCCGAGGTACGGGCGGGCAAAGCGGAACAAGTCATCCGTACCGCGCCCCCCGCCGAGCCGTACGACCTCGTCTTCCTCGACCCCCCGTACGCGGTCACAGATCACGATCTTCGCGAGATCCTGCTCACACTCCACTCGGAGGGCTGGCTCGCCGAGCAAGCGCTCGTCACCGTGGAGCGCAGCACCCGAGGCGGTGAATTCCGCTGGCCCGACGGCTTCGAGCCGATCCGGGCCCGCCGTTACGGCGAGGGAACGTTTTGGTACGGTCGCGCCGCCGCTACGTGCGAAGACGCACGATGACCGGACCGGAGAGCGAGGGATCACAAGTGCGCCGCGCCGTATGTCCCGGGTCGTTCGACCCGATCACCAACGGACACCTCGACATCATTGCCCGCGCCTCCCGTCTGTACGACGAGGTCTACGTCGCGGTGATGATCAACCAGTCCAAGAAGGGCCTGTTCGAGATCGAGGAGCGGATCGAGCTGATCCGCGAGGTCACCGCCGAGTACGGCAACGTCCGTGTCGAGGCGTTCCACGGCCTGCTCGTCGACTTCTGCAAGCAGCGCGAGATCCCCGCCATCGTCAAGGGCCTGCGCGCGGTCAGCGACTTCGACTACGAACTCCAGATGGCCCAGATGAACAACGGTCTCACCGGGGTCGAGACGCTGTTCGTGCCGACCAACCCGACCTACAGCTTCCTGTCCTCCTCGCTCGTCAAGGAGGTCGCGGCCTGGGGCGGAGACGTCTCCCACCTCGTGCCCGCGCCCGTCCTGGAGGCCCTCAACGGGCGTCTGCGCAAGGACTGAACGGGCTACAGTCGTCCCGTCCGTCTCCAACACAGCTGTAGAGAGTGGCGAGCACAGGTGGACGTCCAGAAGAAGCTCGACGAGATCGTCTCCACGGTTACCGGCGCCCGGTCCATGCCGATGTCGGCCTCGTGCGTGGTCAACCGCGCCCAGCTGCTCGCGTTGCTCGAAGAAGTGCGCCAGGCCCTGCCGGGTTCCCTCGCGCAGGCGCAGGAACTGATCGGCGACCGCGAGCAGATGGTCGAGCAGGCCCGCATGGAGGCCGACCGGATCATCGAGAGCGCGCACGCGGAGCGCGGCTCGCTGATCTCCGGCACCGAGATCGCGCGCCGCTCCCAGGCCGAGGCCGACCGGATCCTGGACGAGGCCCGTCAGGAGGCCGCGGAGGTCCGCGCCGACGCCGACGACTACGTCGACTCCAAGCTCGCCAACTTCGAGGTCGTGCTCACCAAGACCCTCGGCTCGGTCGGTCGCGGCCGCGAGAAGCTGCTCGGCACCGGCCCCGGTCTGGACGAGAACGGCTACGAGGACGAGGACGCCCCCGAGCGCAGCCAGGACCCGGAGACCCTGCGCCACAACGCCGACGCGTACGTCGACGCCAAACTGGGCGCCTTCGAGGCGGTCCTCGCCAAGACCCTGGAGGCCGTGGGCCGCGGCCGGCAGAAGCTGCACGGCCGGATCGCCACCGACGACCTGGGCGCCCTCGCCGACGACACCACGACCTTCCAGCACTCCAGCGACGCGGACTACCTCGCCGACCTCGCGGCCCTCTCGGACACCCCGGCCGAGCGCCCGGCGCAGGCACAGCAGCCGCGGCAGCCCGAGCCCGCGCAGCCGTCGTACGATCCGCAGCCCGCCTACTCCGCCACCTTCGACTACGGCCCGGCGGGAGGTGCCCCCGTCCAGCAGGAGCCCGACCCGTACGCGGGCTTCCCGCAGCAGCCGGACTACGCCCAGCAGGACCCGTACGGCTACCTGCAGGCCGACCCGTACGCGGCCGGCTACGCCCAGGCCGCCGACGGCTCCTTCCAGGGGTACGACCAGCAGCAGGCCGCCTACGACCCGCAGCAGGCGCAGCACCAGTCGGCGCACCAGCCCGCGCCGGGCTACGCCCTCGACGAGACCAGCCTGTTCGACACCGGCATGATCAGCGCGGAGCAGCTGCGCGCGTACGAACAGGGCCGGGGACTGTAGCCGCGAGGGCGGGCGGTCGGCGGGACGACCACCGGATTGGGACCTGAGCGAAAGGTCCAGTATCCTGGCTGTTCGGTCGCGCCTACGTCCGCGATCACCGCTGCCTGGACACCACGGGTGGCGGCCCTCCGAGTTCGAAGATCGAAAGCAGGAATGGCTTCCAACGCCCGCCTCGACCACCGCAACCCCCTCGTGTTCGACACGCACGAGCTGGGTCGGCGTCCTGGCGCGCTGCAGCGCCTGACCCGCACGATCGACGCTCCCGCCGATCTCGGCATCCAGGGGGTCATCGGAGTGCCGGAAGGCGCCCCGGTGGAGCTCGACCTCCGGCTCGAGTCGGTCATGGAAGGGGTGCTCGTCACAGGCACCGCCCGTGCACAGGCCGAGGGGGAGTGCGTAAGGTGTCTGGAGCCGGTCGGGCTGGAGCTCGAAGCGGACTTCCAGGAACTGTTCTCGTACCATGACGCCGACGACCGGGGCCGTGTGATCGCGGAACCGGGCGACGACGCCGAGGACGACGAGGACAGGTTCTTCCTCGAGGACGGATTGTTCGACCTCGAACCTCTGCTGCGCGATGCGGTGGTGCTCGCACTGCCGATGCAGCCGGTGTGCCAGGAAGGCTGTCCGGGCCTGTGCTCCGAGTGCGGAGCGCGGCTCGCGGACGACCCGGACCACCATCATGACGCCGTCGACATCCGTTGGGCGGCTTTGCAGGGACTCGCCGGTTCACTCGAAGACGGCGAGAAGGACGAGATGAGCGGCGCTGACGCGGAAGCGGGCGTCGACGAGAAGCAGGAGAAGTAGCCGTGGCTGTTCCGAAGCGGAAGATGTCGCGCAGCAACACGCGCCACCGCCGGTCGCAGTGGAAGGCTGCGGTCCCCACCCTGGTTGCGTGCGAGCGCTGCCACGAGCCCAAGCAGCAGCACATCGCGTGCCCGTCTTGCGGCACCTACAACAAGCGCCAGGTCCTCGAAGTCTGAGCGGGCTGGTGAGAGGCACTGTGTCCAGTCCCAAGAAGGCGGAAGACGCCAAGGCGGACGCACCCGCCAAGAAGAAAGTGGACAACCAGGCCTCGTCCCACACGCTTCTGGAAGGGCGGCTCGGCTATCACGTCGAGTCCGCCCTTCTGGTGCGTGCGCTGACCCACCGTTCCTACGCGTACGAGAACGGCGGCCTGCCGACGAACGAGCGGCTGGAGTTCCTCGGTGACTCCGTCCTCGGCCTCGTCGTCACGGACACGCTGTACCGCACCCACCCCGATCTCCCCGAGGGCCAGCTGGCCAAGCTCAGGGCCGCGGTGGTCAACTCGCGTGCGCTGGCGGAAGTGGGTCGCGGTCTCGACCTGGGCGCCTTCATCCGGCTCGGCCGGGGTGAAGAGGGCACGGGCGGCCGGGACAAGGCGTCCATCCTTGCCGACACCCTCGAAGCGGTGATCGGCGCGGTCTATCTCGATCAGGGCCTCGACGCGGCCTCCGAACTGGTGCACCGCCTGTTCGACCCGCTGATCGAGAAGTCCTCGAACCTCGGAGCCGGCCTGGACTGGAAGACCAGTCTCCAGGAGCTGACCGCGATCGAGGGGCTCGGCGTGCCCGAGTACCTGGTCACGGAGACCGGCCCCGACCACGAGAAGATCTTCACTGCTGCCGCCCGCGTCGGAGGCGTCTCGTACGGCACCGGCACCGGCCGCAGCAAGAAAGAGGCGGAGCAGCAGGCCGCCGAGTCCGCGTGGCGGTCCATCCGGGCCGCGGCGGACGAGCGGGCCAAGGCGGCCGAGGAGGCCGCCGAGGACGACACGTCGTCCGCGCCCGCCTGATCCGAGCACCACCCGAGGGGGGGGGGGGGGGGGGGGGGGGGGGGGGGGGGGGGGGGGGGGGGGGGGGG
>NZ_JAJSZC010000325.1:0-6681 GCF_036815105.1 Streptomyces sp. IBSBF 3136 | reverse complement strand
CCGCCAGCCTCCCCCGTATCGTCGCCGCCAGCCTCATCGGCACCACCATCGAGTGGTACGACTTCTTCCTGTACGGCTCCGCCGCCGCGCTGGTCTTCAACAAGCTGTTCTTCCCCGGCTCCGATCCCCTCGTCGGGACGCTGCTGTCGTTCCTGACGTACGCCGTCGGGTTCGCGGCCCGCCCGCTGGGGGCGCTCGTGTTCGGGCACTACGGGGACCGGTTGGGGCGCAAGAAGCTGCTGGTGCTCAGCCTGGTGATGATGGGCGGGGCGACCTTCGCCATCGGCCTGCTGCCCACCCACGCGAGCGTGGGAACGGCGGCGCCCGTCCTGCTGACCCTGCTGCGCCTCGTGCAGGGCTTCGCGCTCGGCGGCGAATGGGGCGGCGCCGTGCTGCTGGTCTCCGAGCACGGGGACGCGCGACGGCGCGGGTTCTGGGCCTCGTGGCCCCAGACCGGCGCCCCCGCCGGGCAGTTGCTCGCGACCGGTGTCCTGTCGCTGCTCACCGCCGTCCTCTCGGACGACGCCTTCGGCACCTGGGGCTGGCGCATACCTTTCCTGCTCTCCGGCCTGCTGGTGATGGTCGGTCTGTGGATTCGTCTCTCTGTCGACGAATCTCCTGTGTTCAAGGAGGCGTTGGAGCGGTCGGAGTCCCGGCGCCGGCAGGGCGAGACGGAGAAGCTGCCGCTCGTGGCGGTGCTCCGGCACCACTGGCGGGACGTGCTCGTCGCCATGGGCGCCCGCATGGCCGAGAACATCAGCTACTACGTCATCACCGCCTTCATCCTCGTCTACGCCACCACCTCCGCCGGCGCCTCCAAGCAGACAGCGCTCAACGCCGTGCTCATCGGCTCCGCCGTGCACTTCGCGGTGATCCCCGCCTGGGGCGCGCTCTCCGACCGGGTCGGCCGGCGGCCGGTGTACCTGCTCGGCGCGGCCGGCATCGGGCTGTGGATGTTCCCCTTCTTCTCGCTGGTCGACACCGGGAGCTTCGGGTACCTGGTGCTCGCCGTGACCGTCGGGCTGATCCTGCACGGGGCCATGTACGCGCCCCAGGCGGCCTTCTTCGCCGAGATGTTCGCGACCCGGATGCGCTACTCCGGCGCCTCCATCGGCGCCCAGTTCGCCTCGGTCGCGGCCGGTGCGCCCGCCCCGCTCATCGCGACCGCGCTGCTCGCCGACTACGACAGCTCCACGCCGATCGCCCTGTACGTGATCGCGGCCGCCGTGCTGACGCTCGTCGCCGTGGGCGTGGCCCGTGAGACCCGGCACCGTGACCTCGCCGAGGTGACCGCCGAGGACGACGAGCAGGCCGGGACGAGCCCGGCGGCCGAGGCCCGGACCGTCTGACCGGCCCGCACGACGGCTCCCTGACCGGCCGGCCCCCGCGCGGGGGCCGGTCAGTGCCGTTCCGGTGCCGCCAGCCGGTGCAGGCGCAGGGCCAGTTGTATCTCCAGGGCGCGGGACGGGGTCTGCCAGTCCTCGCCCAGGAGGCGGCCCACGCGTTCCAGCCGCTGGGCGACCGTGTTCACGTGCACGTGGAGCGCGTCCTTGGTGCGGGCCGGGCTCATCCCGCAGGCGAAGTAGGCCTCCAGGGTGCGCAGCAGCTCCGTCCCCCGGCGCTCGTCGTACGTCACCACCGGCCCGATGGTGCGGCCGACGAAGGCGCCGATGTCCCGCTCACCGGCGAGGAGCAGGCCGAGGAAGCCGAAGTCCTCGGCGGCCGCGCCGTCACCGGCACGGCCGAGCAGGTGCAGGGCGTCCAGGCAGCGGCGCCCCTCGGCGTAGGCGGCGGTCACCGTGTCGGGATGGGTGGCGAGGCCGGTGACGGGGGCGGAGGCGCCGACGGTGACGGGCTGCTGGACGGCCGTGCCGAGGTCGCGCGCGGTGCGCCGGGCCAGGTCCGTGGCGGTGTCCGAGGCGGCGAGCGGGAGCAGCAGGACCGTGCCGCCGTCCCGGGCGGCGGCCAGGCCCTGCCGGGTGGCGGCGAGGTGGGACGCGGCGGACCACAGCCGGCGGCGGGCCGCGGCCTCCTCGTCGGCGTCGGACGCCGGGCCGTCGATCCGGGCGGCCAGGACGACATGGGTGGCGTCCAGGTCGGCGCGCAGGCGAACCGCGCGCTCGCGCAGCAGGCGGGGGTCCCGGTCGCGGGCGTCCAGGAGGTCGTCCAGCAGCTCGCCCCGCACGCGTCGTTCGGCCTCGGCGGCGGAGCGGCGGGCCAGCAGGAGCAGCGAGGTGACCATGGCGGCGCGTTCGAGCGTGCGCTGGTCCACCGGGTCCAGGTCGCGGTGGCCACGCAGGACCAGCGCGCCGAGCAGTTCACCGCCCGCGGCCACCGCGGCGATCCAGTCGCTGCCGTGCCGTACGGCGTGCCCCTCGGCACGGGACGCCTCGAGCGCGGCGGCCGGTGCCGTGTCGGCCTCGGTGAACTCCACCGTCCCGTCGAGGACTTCGGAGACGGCCGCGGCCACGTCGTGCACCCCGCCGCCGCGCAGGACGAGTTCGGCGAGCCGGTCGTGCACGTCGGAGGCGCGCTCGATGACGGCGCTGCGGTCGCGGATGATCTCGTTGGCCCGCTCGAGACCGGCCAGCGCCGCGCGGGTCTCGGTGAGCAGGTTGGCGGTGTCGATGGCGGCCGCGGCGAGCGCGGCGAACGAGCCGAGCAGGGCGATCTGCCCGCGTTCGAAGTGGCGGGCCCGCCGGTCCGAGGCGAACAGGACACCGATGACGTGCGGGCCGAGCATCAGCGGCACGCCGAGGATGGCGACCAGGCCCTCGTCCCGCACCCCGGCGTCGATGGCGTGGGTGTGCTGGAAGCGGGCGTCCTTGAAGTAGTCGTCGGTGACGTACGGCCGCGTGGTCTGGGCGACCAGTCCGCCGAGCCCCTCCCCCATGCCGAGGCGCAGTTGCTGGAAGTGGGCCGAGACGGACCCTTCCGTCACCCGCATGTAGGTGTCGCCGCGCCCCGCATCGTTCAGGGTGAGGTAGGCGACGTCCGTGCCCAGCAGCGAGCGGGCGCGCTGCACGATCGCCTGGAGGACGGCGTCCAGGTCTCTCAGTCCGGCCAGGTCGTGCGCGGTCTCGAACAGCGCCGACAGCTCCGCCTCGCGCCGCCTGCGCCCCTCGAGTTCGGACCGCACCCGCAGCGCGAGCAGCTTGGCCCGCTCCAGCGCGGCGACCCGGTCTGCCGGCCTCCCCTCCGCACGTGCGAGCAGCACCGGCTGCTCGTAGGCCTCCGCGGGGGCGTCGCGGGCCAGCAGTTCGAGGAACGGAGCCTCCGGGCTGCCGTCGGGCACGCCGGTGACGCCCCCGGTGCGGGGGCGCTCGGCCGGCTGGACGTGATCGCGAGACATGGTCACAGGATTCCGTATGGGCCGCCCGGCCCGTCAGGCCTGTGGAAAACTCCCCGGCCGGGCGCCGCGGGCCCGCTCAGTGGGCCGTCCAGCCGCCGTCGAGCACCAGCGAGGTGCCGGTGACGAAGGACGCCTGCGGGCCGCACAGGTAGGCCACGGCGTCGGCGACCTCCTCGGGTTCGATGAGCCGCTGGACGGCGCTGTCCTTCAGCAGGATCTCGGTCAGCACGCGCTCCTCGGGGATGCCGTGCGCCTGGGCCTGGTCGGCGATCTGCTTCTCCACCAGGGGGGTGCGCACATAGGCGGGGTTCACACAGTTCGAGGTCACACCGTGGGGGGCGCCCTCCAGGGCGGCCGTCTTGGAGAGGCCTTCGAGGCCGTGTTTGGCGGCCACATAAGCGGCCTTGTAGGCCGAGGCGCGCAGTCCGTGGACGGAGGACACGTTCACGATCCGGCCCCAGCCCTGCGCGTACATGTGCGGGAGGGCGCCGCGGATGAGCCGGAACGGCGCCTCCAGCATGACGGTCAGCACGGTGTGGAAGACGTCCGGCGGGAACTCCTCCAGCGGGCGGACCAGCTGCAGGCCGGCGTTGTTGACCAGCACGTCGGTGCCGGCGGCGGCGTGTTCGGCCGCGTCGAGGTCGGTGAGGTCCAGGACGTGGGGCTCGACCGTGCCCGGGAGGTCGCCGGCCCGTTCGGCGAGGGCGGTCAGCTCGGCCAGGCCCGCCGCGTCCCGGTCGACGGCTCTCACCTGGGCCCCGGCGGCGGCGAGCCGCAGCGCGCAGGCGCGGCCGATGCCGCCGGCGGCGCCGGTGACGAGGGCGGTGCGGCCGCCGAGGTCGAGGGGGGTGGAGGCGGCGGGGTGGGACCCGGGCAGCGGGCTGGACGAGGTCATGGCTCGACCCTAAGTCGGACCCACCCCTCACCACATGTGGTGGCCACCCATACTTCAGCCGAGGCTCATAGGGTCGAACCATGTGGGTGCCTCGGACATGGCCTGCTTGATCCGGAACACCGCGAACTCGTTCAGGTCGGGCAGCGCGTCGACCGCGAACCAGCCCACCTCCAGCGACTCGTCGTCGTTCACGCGGGCCTCGCCGCCGGTGGCCCGGCAGCGGAAGGTGATGTCCATGTACTGGCAGACGTCCCCGTTCTCGTAGGTGACCGGTTGCAGGGCCTGGACGAGGACGACCCGCTCGGGGACGCAGTGCACGGCCGCCTCCTCGAAGACCTCCCGCACCGCGCAGGCCGCGGGCTGCTCGCCCGGGTCGGGGATCCCGCCGAGCACCGACCACTTGCGCGTGTCGGAGCGCCGGTTCAGGAGCACCCTGCCCTCGTCGTCGAAGACGATCGCGGTGACCCCGGGGAGCCAGAGCAGCTGGTGGCCCGCGGAAGCCCGGAGCGTGCGGATGAATTCGGGAGTAGCCATGGGGCCGACCCTAACGGGTGGCCCCATGGCCACCCGTTTCCTCACCAGGGGCGTACCGCCGTCGTACGGACACGCGCCGGTTACGCGCGGGCGGCGCGCCGCCCGCGCAGTCCGGAGCCGATCGCCCAGCCCAGACCGCCCGCCGCGACCAGCACCAGGGCGATCTCCGGCAGGACGCCCAGCTCGGTGGCGGGCGTCTCGGAGGTGCGCAGCGGCACCTTCTGGACGAGGTAGGCGGGCACGAACATGCCCGTCTTCCGGGTGATCCGCCCGTCGGGCATGATGACGGCGCTGACGCCGCTGGTGACCGGCACGGTCACGGTCCGGCTGTGCTCGACGGCGCGGATGCGGGACATGGCGAGCTGCTGGTAGGTCATCTCGCTGCGGTCGAAGGTGGCGTTGTTGCTCGGTACGGAGATCATCTCGGCGCCGTGGGTGACGGTGTCCCGCACGGCCCAGTCGAAGGCGGCCTCGTAGCAGGTGGCGAGGCCGACCTTGGCGCCGCGGATGTCGAACACGCCCGGCTCGCTGCCGCGGCTGAAGTCCTGGCGGACCATGCCGGTCCAGTTCTTGTTGATGGCGCCGACCAGCCCGCGCAGCGGGAGGTACTCGCCGAACGGCTGCACCTGGCGCTTGTCGTAGGTCTGGCTCGGTCCCTTGACCGGGTCCCACAGGATCTGCTCGTTGAGCAGCCTGCCGTCCTTCTCGACGACCCCGCCGACCGAGATGGGCACCCCGACGGCCCGGGCGGCACCGCTGATGACGGCGGCGGCGTCGGGGTTGGTGAAGGGGTCGATGTCGGAGGAGTTCTCCGGCCACAGCACGTAGTCCGGCCGGGTGGCCTTGCCCGCCTTGATGTCGGCGGCCAGCTTCAGGGTCTCCCGGACGTGGTGGTCGAGGACGGCGCGGCGCTGTGCGCTGAACTCGAGCCCGGCGCGGGGCACGTTGCCCTGGATGAGCGCGACCGTCGCGGTGCCGGCCTCCGCCGTGTCGCTCACCAGCGGGCGGGCAGCGAGCGCTCCGGCCACCGGGACGGCCACGCTCAGCAGGGCGGCGGCCGCGGCCCCGCGCCCGAGGACCCGGGTGCGGCGCCGCTCGGCGATCAGCCGCCCGGCCTCGTACAGGCCGAATCCGCACAGCACCACGGCGAAGCCGAGCACCGGGGTGCCGCCCACCGCGGCGAGCGGCAGGAACACGCCGTCCGCCTGGCCGAAGGCGATCTTGCCCCAGGGGAAGCCGCGGAACGGCACGCGCGCGCGTACCGCCTCTCCGGCGATCCAGATCGCGGCCGCCCACACCGGCCAGGCCGGCAGCTTGGAGACCGCCGCGATGCCCACGCCGACCAGAGCCACGAAGATCGCCTCGATGGCGACCAGCGCGAGCCAGGGGCCGGGTCCGACCTCCACTCCGGTCCACACCAGCAGGGGCAGCAGGAAGCCGAGCCCGAACAGGTAGCCGAGCCCCAGCGCGGCCTTCCAGGTGCGGCCGCGCAGCACCCAGGCGAAGCCCGCGAAGGCGGGCAGGGCCAGCCACCACAGGGTGCGCGGCGGGAAGCTGATGTAGAGGAGCACTCCGCAGAGCACGGAGGCGAGGGCCGGGACCAGACGCACCAGCCGCCGGCCGCGCGCGGCGGGCGCTGAGGACGGCTGGAGCTGGTCCGACTGGTCCACGGAGGTTGCGGTGACGGTCACCCGGGGAGTGTACGGCGGTTGACGCCGCCGCCGACAGCACGGGCTGTCGGGCCCCCGCCCGCACCGGGACCGGGCCGGAAGCACGACCTTTCGCGCAACTCGTACCCAAAGCGGTCATCAGCCGTTACGGTGTGCCCAGCCTCAGCGGTGCGGCCGTTTCCGGTGCGCGCGGCCGGGGCCTGCCACAGGTCGGGGGACCGGGGTGCGAG
>NZ_JAJSZC010000324.1:0-6689 GCF_036815105.1 Streptomyces sp. IBSBF 3136 | reverse complement strand
CACTCCCCGCTGGTGTGCGCCGGCCGGCCGAGTCACAGCGACTCGGCGTACTACACCGTCCCCGGCGGGGCGGGGGTCTTCGCGACCGGGACCATGCGCTGGGTGGAGGGGCTGCTCGCGGGCACCGGCGAACTCGGCCGCGACCACGGCATGGACGGCCGTACCAGGGCGTTCGTCACGCGCGCCACCGAGAATTTGCTGCGCACGTTCGCGCGGGGTCCCGCGGCGCGGCACGCCCCCGCGCCGGTCGCCGACACCGCTCAGGTGTACGGCGGCCCGGCCTGAGGTCAGGGCAGCGGGGTGCCGCCGGTGGCGTTGAGGATCTCCGCCGTGACGAAACTCGCCTGGTCGGAGGCGAGGTAGACGTAGGCCGGGGCGATCTCGGCGGGCTGGGCAGGCCGGCCGAGCGGGCTCTGCTTGCCGAACTCGGTCGTGTCCGGGAGCGTGGCGGGGATCAGGGGCGTCCAGACCGGGCCCGGTGCCACGGCGTTGACGCGGATGCCCCGCTCGGCGACCATCTGCGCCAGGCCCTGGGTGAAGGTGACGATGGCGCCCTTGGTCGTCGCGTAGTCCAGCAGATGCGGGCTGGGCTTGTATGCCTGCACCGACGTCGTGTTGATCACGCTGCCGCCGCTCGGGATGTGCGGCAGGGCGAACTTGGTCAGCCAGAACATGCCGTACAGGTTGGTGCGGAGCACCCGGTCGAACTGCTCGGTGCTGATCGCCTCGATGCCGTCCGGCTGGGACATCTGGTAGGCCGCGTTGTTGACGAGGACGTCGATGCGCCCGAACTCGTCGACCGCCCGGTCGATCAGCGCACGGCAGTTGTCCTCCTCGCGGATGTCGCAGGGCACGGCGACGGCCTTGCGGCCCGCGTCCTCCACCAGGCGGGCGGTCTCGCGGGCGTCCTCCACCTCCTCCTCGAGGTGGGTGAACAGCACGTCGGCGCCCTCGCGGGCGTAGGCGAGCGCCACCGCACGCCCGATGCCGGAGTCTCCGCCCGTGATCACGGCTTTGAACCCGTCGAGGCGGCCCGCGCCCCGGTAGGACTCCTCGCCGTGGTCCGGCGGCGGGTCCATCGGCCCGGTCCAGCCGGGGTGCGGCTGGTCCTGGGAGGGGAAGTCGGGGCGGGCGTGCCGCGTCGTCGGGTCGGGCTGGGGGTTCTGGTTCTCCGTCACGTCGGCCTCCGGTGCTGGGGCGGTCGGGCAGGCGACCGGGTTCCCTGGTCACCCCGTCCGGCAAACCCCTTCGTTCCAGAGGCCGTGTCCGCGCGCGGGCGCGGGCGGGTCAGATCGTGGGCGTGTGGTGCCCGGCGGAGCGGAGGTGGTCCCTGCGGGCGTTGTTGTAGATCCGCAGGAGGTGCTTGGCCACGGCACAGGGCACGGTGTCGACGTGGCACTGGCGGCACCTGTGCAGGTGCTGCTCGTAGGTGTAACGCGCGTTTTCCAGGGCGTCGGAGGACTCAGAGGGCATGGACATCTCCGGGCAGGGCGCGCCCGGGGACGCGCCGAGTTGACTGACTGGTACAACCGCAGCCAAGGTCATCATGTTACTTGCGGTACTGGGAAACCCGCGGGTAACAACGCCCCCGCACCCGGCACGGGCGGTGGGCGCGGTGCGCGGCGGCCGGCTCCCTCGCACCGCGCCCCGCCCGGTCTCACCACTCGTCGATACGGCGTCCCGTGAGCGCGTCCGGCTCGATGCGCACCCAGAGTTCGCGCCCCTCGCCGGCCCAGGGCGTGCTGTAGGCACGCGCGGTCAGCCGGCTCGTCTCGTCGGGGTCGGTCACGGCACGGGCGGTGCCGCGTACCAGCACGCTCCATCCCTGGCTCAGCGCGTCGTCCACCCGGTCGATCTCGAAGGCCACCTCCTGGCCGACCGCCTGCGCGGGCACCGAGTCCGGGCGCGTCCGGAAGACGACGGCGCCGTCGACGACGCTGTAGTTCACGGGGACGACGACCGGTGCCCCGTCGCCGGACAGCGCGATCCGGCCCACGCCGTGGGTCGACATCAGCTCCCGGCACTCCTCCTCGCCCAGCTCGCTGAGCCGGGGGCTGCGGGCGGCGCGTCCGATGCCCGCCGGGAGACCGGCGTGGCCGCCACCGAGTTCCGCGGGACTGGTCCGCAGCGCCCCCGCCAGCCGCAGCAGGGTGCCGGCGTCCGGCGCCGCGGTGCTGTGCTGCTCCAGGTGGGCGACGTACCCCTCGGCCATGCCCGCGCGGAACGCCACCTCCGCCCGGCTCAGGCCCAGTTCCGTGCGGCGCCGCTCGACGCGGCGCCCGAGGTCGCCCCGCGAGGACGTGCCCGGCGCGTCCTGCGCCGGGTGCCGCGGGCTCGTGCGGTCGGTCATCCTCATCCACTCCTCGTGCTGCTTTCTGCGTTCTGCGTTCCGCCGGCCCACCCGGTACGGGGTGGCGGTGTCGTCGGGTCGTTCATGCCTGCTGGGGGACGACGGCCACCGGGCACCGGGCGTGGTGCAGCAGTCGGTGCGCGACCCGCCCGAGCTGGAGCCCGACGTGCCCGTGCCGGTGCCGGGCCCCGATGACGACGAGGTCGGCGGCGGCCGAGCGGTCCACCAGCACCTTGCGGGCCGCGCCCTCCGCCGCGGTGCGCCGCACCAGCACGTCGGGGTGGTCGGCCGCCGGACCGTCCAGCACCTCGTCGAGTTCGGCGGAGGCCCGGCGCGCGTGCCGGTCCTCGGTGCCGCCGGACCGCAGGGCGTGGTCGGCGATCTCGTACAGCGGGGAGCGCCAGGCCCGTACGGCGTCCAGGACACATCCGCGCACCCGGGCCTCGCCGAGGGCGAAGCGCGCCGCCTCGGCCCCGGTGTCCGGATCGCCGGCGCCGAGCAGGATCCGCTCATGGGTGCCGGCCAGCGCGGCCCGGTCACCGCGCACGACGATCACCGGGCAGCGGGCGCGGGCGGCCACGGTCAGGCCGACCGAGCCGAGCAGCAGCCCGCGCGGCCCGCTCCGGCCGCGGGCGCCCGTCACCACGGCGAACGCGGTGTCACCGGCGCCCACCAGCGCGTCCACGGCGTCCTGCGGGAGGATCGCGGTGGTCGACTTCACCTCGGGGTCGCGCAGCCTGGCCCGCTCCACCGCCAGGTCGACCACGCGTTCGACCATCGCCTGCTCGGAGGGGCGCTCCGAACCCTCCGGCTGGAAGCCTTCGTACCGCTCCCAGAGGGAGGCGTACACCAACCGCAGCGACAGGCCGCGCCGGGCCGCCTCGTCGACCGCCCAGTCGACCGCCGTCAGGCTGGAGTCGGACCCGTCGACGCCCACGACGAGGGGCATGTCCAGCATCGGGCTCACCGCCTTCCGGCGACCGCGTCGCGCCGCGTGCGGAGCGGCCACACCACCACCGTCCCATGCGTACGGCCATCCGTCCCATAGGCCGGTCCGGCCCCCGCGTGAGCCGTTCGGCCCCACCGCGAGCCGGGCCCGCGAGCGGGGCCCGGGAGCCGGGGCCCCGGGCGGCCGGGGCCCCGGGCGGCCGGGCCGGTGCGGCACGCGGGTGGCACGCGCACGGGCCGGCGCGCGGGGCTGCGGGAGACTGGGGGCATGGGCGACACACACGTGGACCGGCTGCCACGCAAGACGTACGAGAAGGAACTGCTCCGGCTCCAGGCGGAGTTGGTGAAACTGCAGGAGTGGGTGCGCGCCGAGCGGGCGCGACTGGTGATCGTCTTCGAGGGACGTGACGCGGCCGGCAAGGGCGGCACCATCCAGCGCGTCACGGAGCACCTCAACCCCCGGGTCGCCCGGATCGCGGCGCTGCCCGTGCCGACCGAGCGCGAGCGCACCCAGTGGTACTTCCAGCGCTACGTCGAGCACCTGCCGGCCGCGGGCGAGATCGTCCTCTTCGACCGGTCCTGGTACAACCGGGCCGGCGTGGAGCACGTGATGGGCTTCTGCACCCAGGAGGAGTACCAGCGGTTCCTGCGGCAGTGCCCGATCTTCGAACGGATGCTGGTGGAGGACGGCATCCTGGTGCGCAAGTACTGGTTCTCGGTGAGCGACGCGGTGCAGCAGGAGCGGTTCCGGCGCCGTCTGGAGGACCCCCTGCGGCGCTGGAAGCTGTCGCCGATGGACCTGGAGTCGCTCTCCCGCTGGGAGGCGTACTCACGCGCCAAGGACGCGATGTTCGTGCACACCGACATCCCCGAGGCCCCGTGGAACGTCGTCGAGAGCGACGACAAGCGCCGGGCCCGGCTGAACATGATCGCGCACCTGCTGGGTTCCGTCCCCTACCAGGAGGTGCCGCCGCCGGTGCTGGAACTGCCCGAGCGTCCGGCGTCGACCGGGTACCAGCGACCGCCCCGCGACCTGCAGACCTTCGTCCCCGATCACGCGGCCGGCCTCTGAACCCGCCGTCACGTCGCGCACGGGGCGTTCGCCGGCCGGCCGTGAGCCGTCGCGGCCGGCGCCGGACGAACAATTAGCGCCGCGTTCCCGACAGGTCCGACCTCGCGGCGAACGTCTTACGGCCGCCCGCGGCACAGGACGCGACAAGACACCGCGACGACGTCCCACATGCGTTGGGATGGCCAGACTTGCACGCCCGACACCGCGGGGTTGCCCATGAAATCGTTCGCCCACCAGCCGCCACGGGTGGCGGCCCCGGTTCTCCCCGACGGATGCACCTGCGGCGCCCGCCTCACCCGCGGCGGCCCCTCGGCGGCCGAGGAAAGGTTCCGCGGACTGCTGGAGGCGGCCCCCGACGCCATGGTGATCGTCGACGACACCGGAGCGATCCGGCTGGTCAACGCGCAGACGGAGGCCCTGTTCGGCTACGGCCGCGAGGAACTGCTCGGCCGGCCGGTCGAGTTGCTGGTGCCGCACCGGTTCCGCGAGCACCACACCCGGCACCGCGACGGCTATGCCGCCAACCGGCAGGTACGCCCGATGGGCGCCGGTCTCGAACTGCACGGGCTGCGCAAGAACGGCACCGAGTTCCCCGTCGAGATCAGCCTCAGCCCGCTGGAGACCGCGGACGGGCTGCTGGTGTCGGCGGCGGTGCGCGACGTCAGCGACCGCAAGGCCGCCGAGGCCCGCATCAACGAACTGGCCGCTCTGGTCGAGTCCTCCCAGGACGCCATCCTCGCCAAGACATTGGACGGCGAGATCACCTACTGGAACGCCGCCGCCGCGCGGCTGTACGGCTACACGGCCGAGCAGGCCATCGGCCGGCACGTGTCCATGCTCGCCCCCGAGGAACTCAACGAGGACATCCGGGTGCTGCTCAAGCGCCTGCGGCAGGGGGAGAAGGTCGAGCACTTCGAGACGTTGCGGGTCACCAGTACGGGCTCGCTCCTCGACGTCGACGTCACGCTGTGGCCGACCCGGGACGCCCGTGGCCGGGTGGTCGGGGCGTGCGCGATCGTCCGGGACATCAGCGACCGCAAGCGCGCGGAGGCCGAACTGACCGCCCTGCTGGAGCAGCAGCGGCACATCGCGCTCACCCTGCAGCGCAGTCTCATGGGCACCCCGCCGGCGATCCCGGGCCTGGCCACCGCCAGCCGCTACCGGCCCGCCACCCAGGGCGCCGGTGTCGGCGGCGACTGGTTCGACCTCATACCGCTGGGTGCCGGCCGGGTCGGGGTCCTCATCGGGGACGTGATGGGCCGCGGGCTCGAGGCGGCCGCCGTGATGGGCCAACTGCGGTCCGCCGCGCACGCCCTGGCCAAGACGGAGATGCAGCCCCGCCGGCTCATGCAGGCCCTCGACACCGTGGTGGCGGACCTCGACGTGCCCGACCAGCTGGTCACCTGCTGCTACCTGGTGATCGCCCCGGACGCCGGGACCGTGACGACCTGTTCCGCGGGTCATCTGCCGACCCTGGTGGTGGACCCCGTGGAAGGCGTCCGCGCCCTGCCCGCACCGGTCAACGCCCCGCTCGGGGTGGGCGGCGTGCTCTACGAGGAGTCCTGTGTCGCCATAGCGCCCGGCGCCACCCTCGTGCTGTACACCGACGGCCTGGTCGAGACCCCCGACAGCGACATCGAGGCCCGCATCTTCGAACTCACCACCGTCCTCGGCACCTGCCTGCCGCGGTCGACGGGTCTGGAGACCGCGGCCGACCACGTGCTCGCCACCCTGCTGCCCGACGCCGAGGGCCACAACGACGACGTGACCCTGCTGCTGGCCCAGCTGCCGGCCGCCCCGCTGGCCGCCGTCACCACCACGCTGCCCGCCGTCCCGGCCTCCGTGCCGGAGGGCCGCTCCTTCCTCCGCCGCACTCTGGCGCTGTGGGACTGCGCCGCGGCGGCCGAGGACGCCCTGCTGCTGCTCTCCGAGACCCTGACCAACGCCGTGCAGCACGCCGAGGGGCCGGTGGCGCTGCGGCTGTGCCGTACCGCCACCGACCTCACCGTCGAGGTCAGCGACCACAGCCCGCACCTGCCGCAGCCTCGGCTCGCCGCACAGTTCGAGGAGTCGGGCCGCGGTCTGCTGCTGGTCCGCAACCTCGCCGAGAGCTGGGGCGTACGGCCGACGGACGAGGGCAAGACGACCTGGTTCACGCTGAAGCTGTGAGGTGTGCCGGGGCCCACGGGCCCCGCGCCCGCCGTCGGGCCGGCCCGCCCGGCTCCCCCCACCGGAGATCGAGCGGGCGACCGTCGATCGGGACTCGACAAGCGGCCGGACGGCCGGGCGCCGGGCCGAACGGCCCCCCTGCCCCCGCTC
>NZ_JAJSZC010000323.1:0-6707 GCF_036815105.1 Streptomyces sp. IBSBF 3136 | reverse complement strand
GGACGGGCGGGGGCTGCGGCGGCTCGGGGGCCGTGTCGTCGGGCTCGGGCTCCGCGTGGGAGACGGGGACCTGGAAGTCCGGGACGGCGACGGTGTCGGGGACGCCGTCGCCGTGATCGTGACCGGCGGCGCGGTCGTGGGCGTGCCGCCGGCGCCCGCTGAGCGGTGGTCCGCGGAGCCGCCCGAGGGCAGCATGAGGATCGCCAGGGGGACCAGGGCCACGCCGAAGGCCGCGGAGGCCAGTAGTAAGCGGCGGGACGGAGGGCGCCGCGACCCCGTGCCGCCGGCGACGACCCGAGGCTCGGGGCCTTGCCGGGTCGTGTACGCCGAACCGGACCAGGGCAGCAGGCCCTCCGCCAGGACCGCGCGCGGGGTGTCCCGCAGGGTCGTCAGCTCCTCGTGTGCGGCCGTGCAGTGCGGGCATTGGGCCATGTGGGCGTGCAGGTCGGCACTGTGGCGGGGGGCGTCCGCCCGCGTCGACTCCTCGATCAGACGGCGGAAGTCCGCGCAGCGCGGGTCGTCGGAGGCGGCCAGGCGCGACCTGAGACAGGCCTGGGACATCGCCTGGAGGGCCTGCGTTGTGCTGTACACCACGTCCTGGGGGGTGAGGTCGAGGAAGGCGGCCGTGCGGCCCTCGGGCTCCTCGTCCACGACGGCGTACCAGAGCAGGCCCTGGGTGCGTGAGGGCAGGGCGTGGAACGCGGCCAGCAAGGGCGGCAGCGGGCCCCCCGGGGTGCCGGTGGTGTTCAGGACCAGCAGCAGGCCGGGGTCCAGGCCCGCGGAACGGTCGTCGCGGGCCCAGGAGGCGGCCAGCCGGGCGGCCAGCAGCAGGAGGTGGTGGCGCAGCGGGACGCAGGGTTCCACACCGTGTGCCGTCTCGCGGGCCGCCGCCGTGAAGGTCTCGGCCACCAGCCGCCGGGCCGCCGACTCGCTCGCGGTGCACAGCCGGGCGTAGCCGAGGGCCGCCGGGCGGTGCCGTCGGTGGAGCTCCCGCAGCGCCTCGTAGGCGGTGGCGGTGTCACCGCACAGTAGTACGGTCAGCCGCGCGTCCGGCGCCTCGCTGTACGGCCCGCGGCCCGCGTCCCCGGCAGTGTCGCCGCCCTGAGCCATCCTCGCCCCTCTTCGCCCGCCGCCCATCCTCTGTCCTGACCTACCAGCCAGTTTGGGGTGCCCATGGTGGCGCAGGTGACCCTTCTAGAAAAGAGAGTTACTTAAGGTAACTGAGTGGGACTTCGGTAACCGGGAAGCGGACCTGCGAAAAGCGGAGCGGTCCGGCGTCGTGGGCCGGACCGCATCCGCTCGTGGAGGTCACCCGGAGAAGCCAAAAACCCGTAGGAGGCTCATTCCTCCACTGTCAGCCCCTTGCGCAACCGCACCAGCCTGCGCGACAGCAGCCGGGAGACGTGCATCTGGGAGATGCCGAGTTCCTCACGGCAACTGCCCGCACCCGCACCCGCACCGGCCAGCAGCCTTGCTGCCGACGACGCCCCGCTGGGTCTGTACTCCGCCGCGCACCTGATCCAGAACTCCTGCTCCGTCGGCCTGGCCCACGCCGATGCGCTGCGCCGCTTGACGGCGGCCGGTGAGGTCGATCCGGTCAGCCCCTGGACGCTGCTGCGCGGCGCCTCTGGGGAACTTCGCCACGGCTTGTGGCTCCTCGACGGCGCCGGGCGCAGCGAGCGCCGACGCCGCGCCCTGTCGCTGTGGGGTGAGGACATGCGCAACCGGCAGCCGGCAGCAGCACGAGACGGACACCGGCCACCTCCCGTGTGGTGGCGGCCTGACCGGTGCGCAGCGCCTGGCCGAGATCCGCGCCCTCGCCGACCAGCTCGGCCTGGCCCCGCTGACCGCATCCAGGAGCCACCAGATCCTGCACACCGCCGCACCGGCCGCGGGTCTGGCCGCCGTAACGGTGGAACGGGTGCCGGGCACGGTGCTCGGGCGCTGAACGCGTCGAGGGCGCAGGGCCGCCGCTGGGTGGGCACGGTGAACTCCACCGCGCACCCGGGCGCGGATCGGCGGCTGAGTGAAGGTCCACTCGGAGAGTGGAGACCACGGTGGAGCGCATCGGGTGGATTCCACTCCGGCGCACCGGTGTGGTGGGGGAGTGCAAGCCGTCCCGGCGCGTCCAAGACGCCCGTGAGTGCAGCCGGGCCTTCCTCGACCGTCTCGCACGCCCGATCCGAGTCGAGGTCGCCGACACGGTGGTCCTGGTCGTCTCGTAGCCCCGCAACCTGTCGCAACCCGCAACCCGCAACCCGCAACCCGCAACCCGCAACCCGCATACCGCCGAGGCTGGCGGGGGTGAGCGTGACCCCGACAAGGGGTGGCCACCCGGCCCCGCCCCGTGTCCAGCGCGAGCGTTCCCGTGGTGGCGATGGCGAGGGCCACGGTCGTCACCACCGCTGATGCTCGGTCAAGTTCCGCGACAGTCCAGCAGGGTGGGCGTCCGTCAGCACCCGCTCGGGGTGCAAGGTCGGCCGCCCGGTCCGCCCTCGAGCACCGTATGCATCGACCCTGGGGTGTGGTGTGCCCCCGACGTGGTTGCGCTCGCCAACGTGTGATTCACCACAGTCAGTTATGTTGTGCACAATTTAATTGCTGGCTAGCGTCTGGAGTCGACACCACAGCACAGGGAGGCAACATCATGGATCCCGTCCGCTACGAGGATTACCGCCCCGCCGAACGCCTGACTTACCAGCAAGAGTTGGACGCGGTGGTGGCACAGGTGGCGCAGCGCACCCGCACCTCGGTCGAGCGCGAGGTCGTCGGCCGCGCCGTCCGCACGGCCCACGGAAAGACCTACGGCCTCCTCAAGGCCACGGTCACGGTCGGTGACAACCGGGGCTTCTACGGGCAGGGCATCTTCGCCCGCCCGACCGTGTACGACGCCGTCGTCCGCTACTCCAACGGCCTTGGTCATCAACGCCCCGACCATCAGCTCGGCGCGGCGTGTGGGATGGGCATCAAGCTGTTCGGGGTCCCCGGCCCCTCACTGCTGGACGACGAGCCGGACAGCGGCACTTTTGACCTCAACTTGATCAACAACGATGTCTTCTTCGCGAACACCGCCTACGACTACATGGTCATCGAGGACCTGTTCGCGGAACTGCCGGAGGCCCTGGTGAACCCAGCCCGCCGCAAGACCTGGATGGCGGAGTTCCTGACCCGCCAGGGCACGCTCATCGATCCCGACAGCTGGCTGTGGGACGAACTGTTCGCCATGCTGTCGTTCACCACCGTCCCGCGCAGGAACCTGCTGTCGTACACCTACAACAGCATGGGCGCCTTCCGGTACGGCGACCACATCGCCAAGATCCGGACCGTGCCCACGGCCGAGTCCGTGGCCTCCCTGACGCACGAGATCGTGGACGTGCGCGCGGACAACGAGGCGTTCCGCCACACACTTGTTGCCGAGGCCGCGGAACGGGACCACTCCTTCGAACTCCAGGTGCAGCTCAACACCGATCTGGCCCACATGCCGGTGGACAACACCTCCGTGAAGTGGCCCCAGGAACTGTCTCCGTGGGTGACCGTCGCCCGTGTGGCCCTCCCGCGTCAGGACATCGGCGGGGACGAGAACCTGGCGGCCGCCGACGCCACGTCGATCACACCTTGGCGCTCACGCGAGGAGCACCGGCCTGTCGGCGAGATCCAGCGGGTGCGGCAGGAGGTGTACCGGCGTTCGTCCATCGAACGGCACCGCATCAACGGACAGCAGCGGCGCGAACCGGTCAGCAGCGCGCAACTACTCGGATGAGCCGGCTCAGCCGCGTCCCGCCGCCTGCGCTGACCGCACTGGGACTGCGGCAGGGCGACAAGCGACCCAGCAACGGATTCTCGACGCCGCTCAGGTGCTCTTCCCGGAGCGTGACGACGTGTAGCGGCGGGCCCTTCCGGCGTTGTACGGCGAGTATGTCGGGGTGGCGGGCATTGGCATTGCGCCAGCGCAGGTAGGCGTGCAGCGCCCGGGTCTGCACCGTGTGATTCGGATGGTTGGAGTTGGCCAGGGTGAACTGTCGCAGCGGGCCGAAGTGGGCCTCGATCGGGTTGGCCCAGGAAGCGTAGGTCGGGGTGAGGCACAGCTCGACCTTGTTCTTCTTCACCCAGCGGCGGATGTCCGCGCCGGTGTGGGCGGAGAGGTTGTCCAAAATGATGTAGATCGGGGCACCGTCGGGCCGGGCGGCGCGGATCGACTTTAGCGCGGCCAGCGTGTTGGCAGTGCCCCTGCGGCGGTGCTTGACGCCCCACAGCCGGTCGTCGCCGACGGAGTAACAGCCGTGGAATTAGGTCACGCCGCGGGTGCGGCGGTAGGGCGCCGGCAGGCGGTCGGGCTTGCCCTGCCTCGCCCAGCAGGAACCTGCGGTCGGCCTGATGCCCAGGGGCGCGAACTCGTCGAAGGCGAAGCCTCGGTCCGGGAAGTGCTCCAGCACGTGCTCGATGCGGTCGAGCTTGGCGTCGCGCTCGGGGTCGGGCGACTCCTTCCATGTCTTGCTGCGCTGGAAGGTGATGCCGCGGCGCAACAGCAGGCATCGTTAGGCTTCACGGCCGAAACGGATGACGCGTCCGGGCACGCGGCGCAGGTAGGCGGCGAGTTTGCGGACCGACCAGCGGGTGAAGGGCTGGTCGAGCTTGGCGGGGCGGGTGGTGGCCGTCTGGACGACGAAGTCCTCGTCGTCAGCGCTGAGCATGCGGGGACGGCCTCCCGCCCCTCGAGGGTCCAGACAGGCCAGGCCGATCTCGTTGAACCGGTGGATCACATCCCGCACCGTGTCCTCATCGGCCTGGACCAGCTGGGCGATCACCGGGACACGGTTCCCGCCGGCCGACGCCAGCAGCATCATCGCCCGCCCATAGCGCACCGAGCTTGTACTTCCCCGGCGCACGATCTGCTGCAGCTTCTGCCCCTCCTGATCGGTCGGTCGGCGCACCTTCACGGGCTCAGCCACCACACCTCCAGCGGCCGGAACGGACATCATCGCCCATCCAACCGTTCCCACTGCCAACCCGGCGAACCTTCCCGGTCAGAGCACCAGGCGGTGCTGTGCATTCACGGCCGGCGCCGATGAAGCTGCTGCTCCGCGAGCAGCGCTTCGGCAGCCCGGCGGATACCGTCGATGCGGCTCTGCCGTGTCAGGACAGCGGGGCTGGGGGCGGCCCCTTCGCACGCGCCCTGGTACGGGGCCGCCCCGACAACCAACCGCGCGCCGGCCGGCGGCGGTGAGGAGACGCCTCCGGTGTCGCGGGGGAGTTCCTGCCGCGCCGGGCACCTTCCCCGCGCCGGAGGACGGGCGCCTCGTCTCCGCGTCAGCCGGACAGCGAGCGCCCGCAAGCCGCCGCACGGGCCAGGACTTGACGAGCCTGCCGTCGAGGGACACGTAGTGTAGGTATCGCGTGTGGCAATGAGGTCGCCAGGGTTCCACGAGGCCGCGCCGTCCGTGACGAACACCTGGAGCCCGTTGTCGATTAGCCGGTTCAGATCGCGGGCAACGACACGCTGGGAGATGGCTTCCCGCGTAATGGTGTAGCCGATCGCCGTGCGGGTGTGCGCGGGCGGATGCCCGGGGCGTGCATCCGGTGACGGTCTCCGCTCCCTGCGCATTAGGCCGCCGCCGTGCAACTCTCCATGGTGAAGCGGAAGTTAAACGCAGGAGGTTCGCGGTGGCCTTGTCCCGCCCTGACGTACTCCGCCTGCTGGAGTCACTACGTTCGGCGGACCGACTCGAACTCGTGCGGAGTGTGGCCGAGCGGTTGCTGCAGGAACTGATCGAGTCCGAGGCCGCGGCCCGGATCGGCGCCGTGTGGGCAGAGCACACCGAGGCCCGCACCGCCTACCGCAACGGGCTCCTGCGGCTGGTCACCGCCGTGCTCTTCGAGATGCACGACGAATGGACCGCCTTCCCCAGCCGCTACCTGCCCGAAGGCGGCATGGACGAAATCTACGCCGGCGAGCGCGCTCACCAACCCCGTTTTCTCCATTGCACGCAGGCGACGCCTCCGTCCGCGAGGCCCTGGACAGCGTCCTCTACCGCGCCCCCCCGCTGGCGAACTTCGTGATGACCTACCCGACCCGGCCGGTCGACGTCGGCGGCTTCCTGCTTCCGGCCGACCAGCCAGTGGTCATCAGTTACGCCGCCTGCAACAACGACCCCACGCTGGGATCCCACCGGCCGCTGGGCAATCGGGCCCACCTCACCTGGGAGCCGGCCCGCACAGCTCGCATGCGTACCTCATGGCCGAAGCCGCGATCCTCCACGTCGTCGACGCTCTGCCCGTGATGGACCTCGACGGCCACCGGGACGACGTCGTCTGGCGCCCCGCTCCCTTCCACCGCTGCCTGGTCGCCCTGCCCGTCACCTTCCCCACGACCTGAAAGAGACCTCACCGTGTCCGAAGAGCAGATACTCGTCCTCGACCCGACCGGGTCCGACCCGGACGCCGAACACCAGGCCCTGCGCGAGCGCGGCCCCGCGACGTTGGTGGACATCCTCGGCGTGCGCGCCTGGTCCGTCTCCGACCCAGCCCTCCTCAAGCAGCTCCTGACCAGCAAGGACGTCTCCAAGGACGGCCGCGCCCACTGGCCGGCCTTCGCCGAGACCGTCGCCACCTGGCCGCTGGCCCTGTGGGTCGCGGTGGAGAACATGTTCACCGCCTACGGCAAGGATCACAGCCGTATGCGCCGCATGGTTGCCCCCGCCCACTCCGCC